>NZ_JBOEQF010000072.1:0-10754 GCF_050689315.1 Aerococcus sp. L_32 | reverse complement strand
GGAAACGTCAGGGCAAGCTATATGGCGATTGCATCCGGAAATACCACATATTACCCCTTCCCTATTACCAACTTAGCCTCTGCTTTTGATTATAGCATGGCCTTTACCATGATTATTGGGGCCACAAGTTTTGCTTTACTCGCTTATTCGGTCTTTTCCTGGATTCGTGACTGGCATTTCCAAGGTAACTTTATATACCGATTATTAAGTTTACCTGGAAACCGGGCACCAATTGCATATGCAAAGTTAATCTCTACTTTAATCATGATGGCTGGCATTTTGATTTTACAATTGGTCGTATTCTATGTTGCAAACGCCGCTTTTTCTATCATGTTTGCTGAAATCTACACCACGACACCAGTTTTGATTCAACTTGCAACTCAAATGCAAACGAGTTTGGTCTTGTTCCCGCCTCACCCAGGACAAACCTTTCTGACTTATGGTGGTGGCCTATGGTTCTTATTCACCTTAATGAATAGCATGATTATTTTACTTAGTGCGAAAGGCTATACTTGGACGCGGACTTTATTAACAATCATCATTTACTGGGTAGTATCCATTGCCCTTGTCTACCTGATGGGCTTTTCAACACTCACTATGCCCCTTACTGCGACAGAAGGGACTATTATTGTCTTAGTCTTCATTTATGCCGCAAATATAATCAACGGTTATATGATGTCATGGTTGATGAACCATTATGTCAGTATTTAAGAAAGGAGGTATCATGATGAAAATGCGTAAACAAAACTGGCTGACACTCATTTTCCTAGTGGTAATTGCTGGCGTGTCCTTATTCGTCTGGCTTGGGGTCGGCACTTTTAAACCTGTTATGGTAACTAGTGTAAACCCTGAAGTTAGCGGGCAAGAAACCCAAGCATCGAGTCTTTATCTAACAAGCGAAGACGATCAGAATTCATTTCATTGGATCCCCCTATCAAGACGAGGAGACGCGCTAATTCCTACGACCAACGCTAATTACGGTATGTTTAGCGCCCAAGTCCAAGACGCGGTCTACAAAAACTTCTCTTTGTTCGACCGGCCAAACTTGTCCAATGCCCGATTGATTTTGGAGAATGATGACCTACAATTATGGCAGGCTGATACCCTCTTAGGTGATAGCAAAGCCCAGTTAAACTTGACTCTGATTCAAAAAAATGATGAGGGCCACTGGACCTATACCATAACCTCTTATCAGTTAGACCAAGCGGACCGGACTGGTAACACCTTGATGTCAATCGCTGAAGATGACACGACCATTTACTTGGTATACGCTTTCCTAAAAGACTACGACCAAGCTGATTACTTAAAAACTTTTGAATTAAACAAGGAAAATGGCGAAATCACGGAAGACACTACAATGGACAATTCGGTTTATGAATTGTATTCAGGCAGTGTTGACGGGCTAAACCGTAACCCTGAGTACCACTTGTTGCCAATAGCAGCAACAAATAATGAAGACAGTGAAGACTATATCTCTCCAACTACTTATGAGATTATCAATCCAACAAATGGTAACAAACAAACCATGGACACGTCATCATTAGTAAGTGCTTTAGAAGAACTATCTGGTGAAACCGATATTATGCCGGTGATTATTGAAGATAAAATCTTTGTCTTAACCAATAATTATGTGGAGAATGACTACGGTAGCTATCCTAGTCAATTAAGTATTTACGCTTACGACATGGAGAGTCAAAACTTTGACCAAGTATGGCAGTCAGACCTTGAACAGAACCCTGACTACTACATTGACAATGGCTATATCTTCCAAACCCTTGCAGATGGCAAAACAGGCCAATTGCAACGAGTGGATATTGCCACTGGTGAAACGACCACTGTAGAAGAATATACTATAGAAGAAAATAGTCCATATTCTTTCGCAAAAATCACCAGTGTTGAAGAACAACAATTCCTTCAATAAGAAAATGATGTCGTGAAAAATATTAAAAAGGTGGCCTGGAAAAATTCCAGACCACCTTTTTCGTATGCGCCTATATTTATACCAATGCCAAAGCTGGTTTCACCTGGTCTTTGTAGCCAGCTACTTCACTTGGATGACAGTAGACAAAGTGGTCAGGGGCCACTTCAACTAGGCTGCAATCCGTCCATTGATCCTCACTATAAGCTAAGCCGTCAAAGTGAAGGCGTTGACGAACTTTTTCTGACTCTGGGTCAGCTGTTGGAATCGCCGATAACAAGGACTTGGTATAGTCATGCAAGGGGTTGTTATAGATTTCATCAGCTGTACCGATTTCAACCAACCGCCCTTGGCACATGACACCAATCCGGTCAGAAATATATTTGACCATAGACAAATCATGGGTAATGAATAAATAGGTTAAATCATTGGCAATTTTCAATTCCTTCAACAAGTTAACGATTTGGGCTTGAATGGACACATCAAGGGCTGAAATAGCTTCATCCGCAATAATTAACTTTGGTCTTAGGGCTAGCGCTCTAGCAATCCCAACCCGCTGACATTGACCCCCTGAAAACTCCCGTGGGTACCGATTAGCATAAAGTGGGTCTAAGCCAACTTGAGCCATTAATTCGGCCACAGCAGCTTCTTGTTCTTGTTTTGTTTTGACCAAACCATGGACCCGCATTGGCCCACCGATAATTTCTCCCACTGTCATCCGAGGATTTAAAGAGGCAAAGGGATCTTGGAAGATCATTTGGATGTCTTTTCTAAAGGCCAATAGGTCGCGACGTCCTTTAATTTGGGCAATATCTTGACCTAAAAAATTGATTTCACCATCACTCAGATCTTCTAATTTCATCAAGAGTTTCCCTGTTGTTGACTTACCGGACCCTGATTCTCCTACCAAGCCAAAGGTTTCCCCTGCCTTAATGGTAAAGGTCACATCATTTACGGCGATTACTTCTTCCGCCCGCCCTTCAGCATAGAACTTTTTCACATGGTTCACTGACACAATATCTGTCATCAAATCCCCTCCTAACTTTTATAAACAGGTACAGTTTCGGCTAATTCTTCATATAAAAATGGTCCGTAAGTTGGGTCGGCATTTTCAAAGGCTGCAAGTCCGTAAGTTGAACTAGTAGCCACTTGGTCAACTTGCGTTTTTTCAGCAGCAGCCCGATCTAAAATACTTTGGTAGACCACATAACGCGCTTGAATATCTACTGGTAGCGTCACTTTAGGCGCCCGCTCATCTAATAACCACGTTGCAGCCTGATGCGTTTCTGAGACCTTAAACATGGGTGGATCTTTTACAAAATCTATATCCAGTGCGTAAGGGTTCCGTGGGGCAAAAGGGTCACCCGCCGCCAACTTGGCCATATTGGGTGGGTTACCTGGAATGGTATACAAGTTGTCGTCTTCTGTCGACAAGGTTGGGGTCGCTTCTAGTAAGCCCCAGGTATAAGGATGTTGGGGGTGGTAGAAGATTTCATTAGTAGTCCCTGTTTCAACAACTCGGCCGGCATACATGACAGCTACTCTGTCGGACACATTGGCCACGACGCCCAAATCATGGGTAATAAAGATAACTGAGGTGTCGAATTCATCTTTTAATTGGTTGATCAATTCAATAATACGGGCTTGAACAGACACATCTAGTGCTGTCGTTGGTTCATCCGCGATTAAGATTTTTGGTTTACAAGCAAGGGCCATAGCAATCATGATCCGTTGGCGCATCCCGCCTGAAAATTGGTGGGGATAATGGTAGGCCTTTGTTTCTGGGTCTTTAATTTCTACCTTTCCCATAAGGTCAATAGCTCTGCGCATGGCCGTTGCCTTATTGACTTTGGTATGAGCCATTACGGCTTCAGCAATTTGCATACCCACTGTCATTACTGGGTTCAGCGATGTCATTGGGTCTTGGAAAATCATGGCAATTTCAGACCCTCTAATCTTGGTTAAGTCGGACTTACTGGCTTTTAAAAGGTCTTGGCCTTTAAAAAGGATTTCGCCAGCTTCAATATTGGTCACGTTCTTAGCCAACAACCCGGTAATGGCTTTGGTGGATACAGACTTACCTGATCCAGACTCACCAACAATCGCCAGTGTCTCCCCTTTTTTCAAGGAGAAGGATACGTCGCGGATAGCTGGTAGGACGCCGTTTAGGGTTTTAAAAGAAATTTTGAGGTTTTTAACTTCGAGTATCTTGTCGTTGTGCATGTGGATCAAATCCTTTCTGTGGCCTAGTTGAAGGTCCATTCATGAATATCTGTCAGGGATCCGAACCAGAATGGCTGGATACCACCATTTAGGTCAGTGGTTTGAATGGTAAATTGGTAGTCAGAATACAGTGGCACTAGGTAAGCTTGTTCTTGGAAACGGGCTTGGATGGCCTTGTAGGTTTCGTATCGGTCTTCAAAGCTTGTTTGTGATGCGCCTTGGTTGATTAATTGATCAAGCTCTGGATCGTTGATGTTGACTTGATTTGATCCTGATGATGACCAATAAGAGCCTTGGTCTGGGTCAACGTTTAGGGCTAACCCCATCATAGCTAGGTCGTAGTCACCTGCTGATACATTGGCCGCGTGGGTGGTAAAGTCGGCTGATGTTTGCACGACATCTAGTCCGATAGCTTCTAAGTCTTGCTCAATCAAGTTGGCGGCATTCATCCGGGTAACATTTCCTGTTGGAACGGCCAATTTAATGGTCTGACTAGTATCGAAGCCTGATTCTGCTAGCAATTCTTTGGCACGGTCTGGGTCATAGGCCACTGGATCTAAATCAGGATCTTTATAGTCTGAAATTGAGGTATAGGTAGTTGGAATAACCTCCCCTTCCCCCTGCAATAAGCCGTCTGACATCCGGTCGCGGTCAATGGCCGCTAAAAGTGCCTGTCTGAAAGTGGCGTTATCGAATTTTTCATTGTTGATATACATAAACTGGACTGAAGTCCCGTAGTTAGATTCGACATAGATGTCCTCATTTTGCTCAAGGAATTTGATGTCTGAAATAGGGATTAAGGCAATCCCACCACCAGCGGTCATGTCTAATTCGCCTGCTTGAAGGGCAATCACCATACCGGTTGAATCCATGATATGGACGATGGCATTTTCAATAGCTGGCTTGCCTTTATGGTAGCTTTCATTGGCCACCATCTTGACATAAGACCCTGACTCATATTTCACGAATTTATAAGGGCCAGCAAAAACAGTCGGATTTGTGGCAAATTCAGAAGAACCCAGGTTATAGATGTCTTCTTTTTCAACTATATGCTTAGGGGCAATCATAATCTTAAAGCCAATGTTTTCATAAATGTAAGCTGGGTCAGTGGCGTTTTTTAGGGTAATGGTCAAGGTCTTGTCGTCAATGACTCGAACACCGGAAATGGTTTCAGTCCCTTCCGCTAATTTACCAGCATCATCCACCCCTTCGATAGACTTCAGATTGGCTGAGTTTGAAGTTTCAACATTTGGATTGGCGATGATATTGAAATTATAGGCCACATCATCCGCTGTAAAAGGGGTCCCGTCTGACCAGACGACATCATCTTTAATGGTGATGGTATAGACTAAGTTGTCTTCTGTTGTCATTGAAGCGACATTGGCTTCAAAAACCCCTGCTTCAGGTTGGTCTAGTAATGACGGGTACATGAACCGTTGAATCCATTGGCCGGCAACGTCTGTGGTGTTAAAAACGTTAAAACCGGAAATGGTGTTGGTTGTCCCAATATCAAGGGTATTGTCGGTAGCGCTTATTTCTTGGGCTTGGACTTCAGTCGTTAGACCCACTGAACTGTCATTGGATGTCCCGCAGGCCGCAAGTAATAAGGCGGTCGCTGTTGCTATAACTAGCGATAATCGTTTTGCTTTCATGATCTTTCCCTCCTCCCGGTCTTATATCTCACCTTCAACTGCGCTACGTAATCCTTCACCAATAAAGTTAATCGATAATACGGCTAAGAATACGGCAAATCCTACTGGTACCCATCGCCAAGATTGCATAGTTAATACCGACAGGGATTGAGCTGCAGTCAACAAGTTCCCCCAAGAGGCAGTTGGTGGTACAACCCCAACACCTAGGAAGGAAAGAGAGGCTTCTGTGATAATAGAAGTTGAAATCCCAAAAGTCATATTGACTAAAATTGGTGACAAAATATTTGGAACGATTTGCTTAAAGACAATGTTGCTTGTTGAATAGCCAGAAGCAACGGCTGCTTGAATATAATCAGCCCCTTTTAGTTTCATTACTTCTGCCCGGACTATCCGACAAAGCGGTGCCCAACCAAATAAACCAATCACAATCGTTACATTCCAAATAGATGGTCCAAGAATCCCAACTGCAACTAGGACTACTAGGAAATAAGGGAAGGACATGATCACTTCCGTTAAACGCATGATCACAAAGTCCCATACACCACCTAGGAATCCAGCTAGTAAACCTAAACTGGTCCCAATGGCTGCATAAATCAATACCGATACAATTCCTACAAACATAGAGACTTGGCCCCCGTATAGTAAACGAGAGAATACATCCCGGCCAATTTCATCTGTCCCTAACCAGTGGGTAGCAGTTGGCGCTTGCAGAAACCCACCTACTATTTCATCTGGATTATAAGGGGCAATTACCCCCGCAAACACTGTTGCGGCTAATAAAATCATAAAACAAATTAAGCCAAATACCGCCGCCTTGTTGCGGGCAAAACGCTGCCAAATAATGGTCCAATAGCCTGTTTGCTTGATTCTTGCATCTGTTTTTTGTATCTCACGGGCAAGCATATGTTGGTCCATAAAGTCTTTCGGACTCGCATAAGTCGCTTTAAATAAGTGGTCTTCTGCCATCTCTTTCCCCTCCTAAATTCCTGTTAAGGTGTAAGAGCCAACGCCAAGAGAGGAACGTTGGAAGATTAGGGCAGTGGCTGACAAAGTCAGCAACAACCTAATCTGAAACGCAGTCCTCTTTGGAGGCTCGAACCCGATTTTAATCCCTTTTTCAATGTACAAAGCCGACGCCAAGAAAGGAATCATCTTGGCGTCTTCTCGCACTGTCATGTTTATTCGTAGCGAATCCGCGGATCTACATACGCATAAGATACATCTACCAATAAGTTACATGCCAATACAGCAAAGGCTGATATCAAGGTAATGGTCATAATGACTGGATAGTCCCGTGCATTAATAGACGCCATCATCAATGACCCAATCCCTGGCCAGCGGAATACTTGTTCAGTTACGACTGCCCCACCGATTAAACGGGGAATATCAGACCCAATAACGGTTAAAATCGGCACTAAAGCATTTGGCAAGGTATGACGCTTAATCATATCCTCTTCTTTTAACCCTTTAGCAACTGCTGTTCGCATATAGTTTTGTTCGTTGATGCCAATGACTGTTGACCGGACATATCGGGTCATGTTAGCACAGTAAGAAGCCCCCAATACAAGAATAGGCAATACATAGTAGGAAAGACCTTGCCAGAAAGTCATATCTCCTGATAAGTTTTCCATCCCACCAATGGGTAGCCAACCTAATTCTACAGAGAATAAATAAATCAATAGCATCCCTAAGAAGAAGTTGGGCATAGACACACCGGCAAAAGAAAAAGTCGTCAGCAAGTGGTCAACCCAGGTATTTTTATGGTTGGCTGCATAAATCCCTAGGGGAATAGCCACTATATAGGCTGCAATCAAGGTCCCAAACATCAACTGCAAAGTTGGCAATAGTGCTTCACTGATTAAACCTGTAACAGCCGTTCTTGTTCTAAAAGAGAAACCTAAGTCGCCTGTAAATAAGTTGGTTAACCACCGCCAATATTGGACTACAATTGAATCGTTTAAACCTAAGTTTTCCCGAATCATTTCTATTTGTTGAGGGGTGGCATCCGGTGATTGGTATAAATCGGCAATATCACCTGGTGCCATTTGGATCATGGCGAAGGCTAAGATAGAGATAATCAACAAGACTGGCACAATTAGTAATAATCGTTTGCTGAGGTATTTAATCATGAGGCACCACCTTTAAATATTGACTTAAAATCACCAGAAATAGTGACATAGCGTTTAGAATACAAGCTTCATTGGCGACGAATTTACTATTATGCAAAGGGTAGCTAGCTTGACCTTGCTTGTCCTTTTCCAGGAAGTCACAACCGACAGTGAAGAAGGCGCCTGGTGTGTCTTCAAGGTAGTAGGCAAAGTCTTCGCCGTTCATCATTGCCCCTGTTGCGGCGGTGTTTTCGATAACATCTGTGAAAACAGCTGAGTAATCGATAGCAGCCACTAAGTCAGTCACGATGCTTGCGGTGTTTTGAATGGCTGGGTAGCCCTCTTCGTAATCCACACTGGCTGATCCACCATGCATAGCTGCTGTCATCTCAGCGATTTGAATGAATTGGCTCTTGATTGTGGCCCGACCTTCTGGCGATGAGGACCGTACTGTGCCAACAAGGGTTGCTGTATCGGCAATAATATTTGGCGCGCCCATACCAGCGTCTACCCCCGCAACAGTCACCACTAACGGTTCAATGGGATTGGACACCCGGGATACTAAAGTTTGTAGGTTAGCGATCGTTTCAGCAGCAATGACCACAGAATCGATGGCAGTATGTGGAGATGAAGCGTGACCGCCCCGACCTTGAATTTTGATTTCAAAGGCGTCTGAAGCAGCTGACCCATAACCCAACGAATATCCAACAGTGCCGGCCTCTTTTGAAGGGTCAATATGGAGACCAAATACTGCATCCACACCCGTCAAGTAACCAGCATCTACAATGGCTTTAGCCCCGCCAGGTTTCTTCTCTTCAGCGTGTTGGAAGATGAAGACGACCGTGCCCGCAAATTCATCGCGGTGGGCTTGGATGACTTGAGCCACTCCTAAAAGTGTTGCGGTATGAATATCATGGCCGCAAGCATGCATGACACCTGTATTTTCCGATGCAAAGGGTAAATCTGTTTCTTCCGTAATGGGTAAAGCGTCCATGTCTGCCCTTAAGGCAATGGTTGGACCCGGTTTAGCCCCATGGACCCGAGCGACAATCCCATAACCATCCCCCACATTCCGGTCGATATCAAAGATTTTGGCTGACAACAATTCCATATAAACGAAATTGGCTGTTGCTACCTCCTCAAAAGATAATTCAGGGTTTTGGTGTAAATGGCGTCGGACTTGGACAACGTCTGATTCAATAGACGCTGCATGTTTTAACCATTTGGCCAAAAGGGCTGCCGTGGCTTGGCTGACTTCACTTTCGATTCTACTAGTACTCGCTATATCTGCTTTCAACATAGGCTTCAACCTCACTTTCGATGACATAATGATTGACAATAGTTAAGATGGTTTCTAATCCCAACATGAGACATCTTTGGTCAATTTCAAATTTTGGATGGTGATGGGGGTAATTCTCGCCGTCTGGATGGGCACCCGCTGGAATAAAATAGAAAAGTCCCGGGATTTTTTGGACGTAGTAGGCGAAATCTTCCCCACCCATACTAGCTGGCTTTTCATTGACCATGTCTTGGCCAAATCTTTCTTTAAAGATATCAACTACTGTTTGCGTTTCCGTTGGATGGTTGTAAAGGGCTGGATAGCCATCAATGAAATCTATCTTAACTGAAGCACCGTGGGCTGCCGCAATATCTTCAGATAGGGAGAATAAATCTTTTTTTGCAAGGGCACGTAAGTCAGGATTATAAGTTCGAATCGTCCCATTTAAGCTAGCAACGTTGGCCATGACATTGGCCACCCCGTTCCCAGCATGGAAGTTCCCAATTGTAACAACACCGGGATCCATAGGGTTTTTATGGCGCGAGATAATGGACTGTAATTGTTGGATCAGGTAGGATGCTGTCAAGGTTACATCCACATTTTGGTGGGGAGTAGCTGCGTGACCACCTTTCCCGTGGACCTCGATGGCGAAGGTATCTGAATTGGCGGTCGCAAACCCTTCGTGGTAAGAGATGGTGCCGTCGAAAGCTTTTTCGCCTGACACATGAAGGCCGAAGATTTTATCCACATCATCTAAGGCGCCGGATGCCATAATGGACTTGGCACCACCTGGTTTCACTTCTTCCGCATGTTGGAAAAGGAATACCAATGTCCCAGCGATTTCTTCTTTTAAATGGATCAAGTATTTCGCTGCCGTTAATAAAATCGTCGTATGGGCGTCATGACCACAAGCGTGCATCACCCCGTCAAATGCCGACTTATAAGTTAAGTCTGTCTCTTCCTGAATTTGTAGCGCGTCCATGTCGGCCCGAAAGGCAATAGTCGGACCCGGCTTGTCACCTTTAAGTCTGGTGATTACCCCTCCGCCACCAACATCTGTTTCAATATCGGTATAGCCAAAATTTTCTAGTTCTTGGCGTATAAACTTTCTGGTCTGGTATTCATGAAAAGATATTTCTGGATGACGGTGTAAATGTTCGAATGTTTCACTGGCATACGCTTGATAATTCAAAGCGTGATGATTGGCGTCTTGGTTCATGTTTTCCACCCCTAATTTTCTTATCTGATTATCTATACTGATATAACGTTGTATGTTATATTTTATAACACTAAAGGTTACTAATGTAAGATTTTCTAATTGATGACTAGATTATAGATTGTAAAATAATTATGTGCAAGTACATTTTTATCATCGAAATCTCATTTTCATTCGTTTTCACGATAAAATCAAGCTTTTGAAAGGTTAAAAAATTTTACCAATTGATCTAGTCAAAAGGCGAATTTGCTCACAATTGTGACAAGTTATGTTATAAAATGTGACATTTCATTAAGAGTTGACTAGATAGGTTTGCAAGAGTTTTGCCTTTTTACAAACAAAAAAGCACCAAACCAGC
>NZ_JBOEQF010000071.1:0-10777 GCF_050689315.1 Aerococcus sp. L_32 | reverse complement strand
CCGTCTTGCGGTCATTAGCTACGGCATACTCAAAAGCTGCTGTAACAATCCGTTCTGTTGCCTTTCTAGTGATAATTTTGATGGAATGGGCTTCGTCAGGTGAAATTTGCGCTTCAACACCCGCGTATAAATCTTCTGTATTCTCCCGGAATAAGACGATGTCCACATCCCGGTGTATGGCTGGAATTTGGCCTAATACGCGGATTGGACGGATGTTTGTATGTAATTGATAATGTTTTCTAAGCGATACATTGACCGATCTGAAACCCTCACCTATTGGCGTTGCAACGGGCCCTTTCAAGGCAACCTTGTGTGTATCGATGGCGTCGTAAACAGCTTTGGGAATCAGTTCACCCGTGGCATCAATGGCGTCTTGGCCAGCGACCACTTCATCCCAAGCAATTGGACTGCCTAGGGCTTTTGCCACTTGTTTGACAACTTGTGTAATTTCTTTTCCAATCCCGTCCCCAGGAATTAAGGCGATTGTATGTGTATTCGTCATGAAATCCACTCCTTTTAAAGTCGATAATATAATAGCTTTAATTGATTCATCATTATTGTAAAATGGGTAACAAACCAAAGATGGCAGCAGTAATCACGTAGACAATGAAAATCCCAAGTGATACGACCAAACCTTTTTTCTGCCAGTCGCCCCATTCCACGCCGGTTAAACCAAGTAGTACGTATGAGAAAGGCACTAATGGGCTGAACAAGTGGAAAGATTGACCGATTAGAGACGCAAATGTCAGTTGTAACGGGGTAAATCCGTAAGCATAGCCGGCTTCTGACAAGATAGGCATCATGCCGTAGTAGAAGGCATCGTTATGTAGGAAATAAGTACCTGGCGCTGAAATAATGGCTACGATTAGACCGTAGAAACCACTTAACGACTCAGGGATGATAGCGATTAGGGATGTGGCGATGGCATCTGACATACCGGTCGCGTTTAAAATCCCCATGAAAATACCGGCACCAAATACGGTCATAACCACCTGGTTGGCTTCAGATGCGTTGCTGTCAATTCGCGCTTTTTGGTCTTTAGGATTAGGATAGTTGACTAGTAAGGTGATCACTGTACCTAACATAAAGATAATCGCTGAAGGCACAGACCCTTCAACCAATAAGGCAATGGCTACAAGGACGATAATTGAGTTGATCCAGACATTTTTAGGTCGACGTAATTCAAGGGTTTCTGGGTCGTCGATGACCATCATGGCCTGCATTTCTTGTTCAGACAAGTTGACCACACCAAGCGTCTTCCGTTCTTGTAAACCAAAAACCCAAGCGATGATAAACATATAAATCAAACCAGCTACCATCATCGGTACTAAACCACGCATAACATCATTGGTTTCAACCCCCATAACAGCGATAGCACGGGCAGTTGGACCACCCCAAGGTAGTAAGTTGACTATTGAGTGCGACGTCATGGTTAAAACAGCTAGGTTTAGCATGGACATATTTAGTTTCTTGTAAATTGGCACCATAGCGGTACAGACAATGATCATAGTCGCCGTCCCGTCACCATTTAAGGAGACCGCGGCAGTTAAGGCAACAGTTGCCAAGGCGACTTTTAAGGGGTCCCCTTTGGCAAAACGAATCATCGCGTTAGACAAGGGATCGAATAGACCTGCGTCAATCATGATGGTAAACATATATATTGCGAAGAATAGCATAATCCCGGTAGATGATGTGGTCCCCAAGCCATCCATAGCCGCTTGACCAATATCAATTTGCCACAAATTAAGGACTTGTCCAATTATCGCCCATAACAGTGGCAAGAATACCAAACCAATGAAGGGTGACATCTTCTTACGCATAATAACAAACATGAAAATAACAATCAGGGCGTACCCCATAAATGCAATCATTAAAAAACACCTCTTACTTTCTCATCATTTTATATGTGTTTTATCATGTGCTAAATACAATCAATTGTCAATGAAATTTCCGCAAAAATACAAAACGTGTTACGTTATCTTACATACTATGATAGTTATGTTTTATTAGGTGCCAAATAAAAAAGCCAACAAAATATAGGCTTTTGCTGGCTTTCTCAAAAATCGAATCGTTCACATCAAATTTTGGTTTTATGATAAAATTAAAAATACTTTATAACTTATGTGTACTTTTTAGAATTATAAATTTTAATTCGTTTACTTTTCAAATAGTCAATGACCTCTGAGTAGTCGACGATGTCATAGTTTGTAACGTCAAATTCAAACAAATCACCCAAATGAAAATGATTGTAATCACGTTGATCAATAATCTCTGCAAATTCAGATTTAGTTATTAAGTCAGTTGCGCTACCGCGATCCAGCAACGTATCCCCATAATGATACTTGTCCATTATCAAACTCAAATGCCTACCATGCTCTAAATCACGCTTTCTCCTTCTTTCCCAAAGGACCTCAAAATCTGCTACAAGCCTAATCGTTACACAACCATAGTCATATTGATTTGATAATTTTTGAAGGTGTGCTTTTTGTTTGTCGGAAAAGGGGTACTCAATCACTACAAAACGCTTCCCCAACCTCATGAACAAGTCCATCGCTTCATAAAACAATTTCCATGCTTTACCTTCAAGTCGCTTCTTTTCATCAGAATCATTAAATCCTATATTTTCAGCTAGATTAATTTTGAATTCATCTGGTGATAAAACAACCATATCTGATAGCGACTCTTTTAAAATATCTACAAGATAAGATTTTCCTGTAGCTGGAGGTCCTGCAATTATCAGCAACGTTTTTTCCATAAATTAACCCTTCTCCGCTACCAATGGTGTGTCGACATTCATGAATAAACTGATTTTATGTTTTACAATCTCCTTAACTTTAGTGTTAGCTGGAACGATATTATTTCGGAGTGAAGAGTCCACTTTAGTCGTGCCAAATGAATCTTTAGCTGCTTGAGTCCAATTCACTAATAACTCTGTACCTACATTAAATTTCCGGATACCATTATTAATTAAATCAGGATAATCTTCTTCCTTAACACCTGTACCGCCATGCACAACCAATGGCGTATCCACTAATTTATGAATTTCTTTTAGTAAAGGGATATTCACATTTGTTTTAGAAGTATATTGACCGTGGTTTGTACCAATAGCGACCGCTAGTGCATCTACACCCGTTGCTTCAACGAACAAGGCAGCATCTTCAGGATTTGTATAAGCTGTTTCTTCAACAGATACCGTCACGCCTTCTTCTGTACCACCTATAATACCCAACTCACCCTCAACTGAAACACCTCGTTCATGTGCATATTGTACAATTGCCCGTGTTTTCAAAATATTCTCTTTGAATGGTAAATCTGAACCATCAAACATTACACTAGAATATCCTGCTTCAATTGCGGCTTTAATTTCTTCTAAATCTTTTGCATGGTCTAAGTGTAGTGTCACGTCAACCATTTCCTCATCAGCTAAGGTTTTAATCACTGAGACTAATACATTGTAGCCAATATATTTAGCCGTACCGATACTTGTTTGGATAATAATTGGACTCCCTAGTTCTTTGGCTGCTCGAATCATATCTGGCAACATTTCTAAATTGTGAGCATTAAAGGCACCTACGGTAAAGTTAAATTCTTCTGCGATTTCAGTAATTTGTTTTAAATTTAAATACATATTTTCACCAATCCTTATCCAATTGAATGTTTTCTAGCGATTTGTCTTAATTCATCCATTTTATTCATGTAGTAATCAATACCTTCACCGTCACCTTGTTTAGCTGAAGTAGATCTTTTGGCATTATAAAGGGACATCAATTTTTTATACCCTTCTCCTACTGCAGGTTTGATTTCCAAACTCTTCTCGAAATTCTCAATGGCCGCATCTTCGTCCTTTATGCGCTCGTAAAGAAGGCCTCTGCGTTCATAAAATTTTTCATCTTGAAATTGATTACTTTGATTTAGCTCTTCGATTTCTTTTTTCACTTCTGCAATTTCTTCAGCACTCAATTGAACTTCTTCAACTTCGGCTATATTCGTATTGGCTTTCTTTTTTCCAAATCCAAACACAATAGTCCCCCTTTGTTTCTAAAACGCTTTCATTAATGGTCCTAATACCCATGCATAAAGTAAAGCTGCAACAACAGTATCCACATCGGTCGCCGTTGCATTTACAAACCCTATAGAGGTAAAGACCGTTACTAACAAGGCTGGTAACAAGGTGATGAAGAACCCATGTGCAATACCACCAATAATTGCACCTCTGCGTCCACCAACTGCATTACCAAAGATACCAGCAGTACCACCTGCAAAGAAGTTTGTTAAGATCCCTGGTAAAATCATTGCTAACCCAAAAATCGGTAGGACAAACATAGCTAGAACTGTTCCGATGGTTGTGGTAATAAATCCTAAAATTACAGCATTAGGTGAATAAGGGAAGAATACGGGGCAATCTAGTGCAGGTTTAGCATCCGGAACTAGTTTCATCGCGATACCTCTAAAGGCTGGGACGATTTCGCCTAATAGCAGTCTAACCCCTGCCAACAAGACATAAACCCCAACTACAAACTGAATGGATTGAATAAAGGCGAACATAATGTAGTTTTGATCACCATATTCACCAATTCCTGGTCCAGCGAAGAGTGCAGTCACAATATACAATGGCACCATAACCACCATTAATGACAAGTATGTATCTTGTAGAAATTCAAACGAACTTGGCAATTCCATATCTTCGATAGAATTTTTATCTTCACCTTTTTGCCCAAATAACTTAGCCACGCCAGCTTCAAATAAATAACCAATAGTACAAAAATGCCCTAAAGCAATATCATCACTACCTGTAACTTTACGAATAATTGGCTGAGCCATTGCCGGCATCGCCACTGCGAACACACCACCAACAAATCCTCCTACTATAATCAACACAATCCCTCTAAGACCTGCAACATAACCGAATACGGTGGTCATAGTGGCCATCCAAAGCAACGCCTGACCTGTAAGGAAGATATATTTCCACTTGGTAAATCGGGCAATTAGAATATTAAAAACAAAGATTGCTAGAAAAGTTAAGGCAATCTCACTACCCAGTCCCATCTCATTCATCGCTTGCCCGTTTACCGCCTCGATGGATGGAATAATCCCATGCATGTTAAAGCCTGCTGTGAAAATTTCCCCAAAATAAGTCAAACTGGATACGATAATGCTCGATCCTGCACTTAAGACTTGGAAGCCTAACAAGGTTTTAAATGTACCCGAGATTACCTGTCCCATTGATTTTCTTTGTAAAATCAGCCCGAGCATTGCAATTAATGAAATCGTAATCGACGCTTGAGTCAAAATGTTGTCGACAATAAAATTTATAACTTGCATAGGTTTGTCTCCTCTCTAGATGAAACCTTTTTCTTTTAAAACAGGAATTAATTTTTCTTCAATTTCTTGTTTTGAAACAATGTTCTTTAAGTAAATGATTGGTGTCATCTCTTGGTCGATATCAAATTTTTGAAATTGTTTTTCAAAGTTTGAGGCTGTAATAATTACATCAGCTTTAGAAGAAGCTGCGGTTGAAATATCCACATGATCTAATTTAGAATTGACATTATACTTATTCAACACATCTTCAGCTGACATTTGCGCTGCAAAACTACTACCCAATCCCGCACCACACACAAACAAAATTTCAACTTTCTTGCCCATATTAGCTCTCTCCTTCATTCAACAAAATCGTTTTTAGATTCTCTATACTAGTTGCCTTGGAAATTTGATCAATTTTATCAGGATGATTTATTAAATTGATAATCTCCTTCATGATTTTTAGATGGGAATGGGAATCTATTGCAGATAAACAGAAAATTAACTTAACAGGATCGTGTTCACTATTGCCAAAATCAACACCCTCATTCAAAGTTAATATACTTAATCCCACTTGATTTGCACCGTCTTCTGGTCGTGCGTGCGCTAATGCGAATTGAGGTGCTAGAACAATATACGGTCCAAATTCATGAACACTTTCGATCATCGCATCGATATAAGATTCTTCAATGACGCCTTTTTCTAATAAAGGAAGTGAAACAACCCTTATTGCATCTTCCCAATTAGCCACTTCTTTTTGAATTTGAATATCAGAATTCATTAGAATGTCTTTTATCATAGGTTGCAGCTCCTTTTCATTTGTATGTAGACCATGCTTCAAGAAAACCTCCTCCAACTTTTCATAATTAGCCGCGGTCAGAACACCCTGCTCATCCGTAATTATGCCTAGTATGCTTTGAAACATTTCCGTATAATCTTTTTCTTGGACCCTTAATCGTCGCTTATCACGATTCACCATTAAAAATTGATTGATTAGCCCTTTAACACTATCTGTTATGATAGGTTCCAATTTTAAGAACGGACGAAAATCAACAACTATATCAACTGTGGAAAAGATTAAATCAATATCTAGTTTCTTCAAAACATCAATATCTACAGAACTAAAAACACCTATAATTTCGATATTAAATAATTCTTTCAAGTTCTCAGCTAACAATTTACCCGTAGCAACGCCATGATTACATATGACAGCTGCCCTATACCAATATTGATTCTCTTGATTAATGACACTTAATGATGCTGAAAAATGAATTGTTAAATATGCAATTTCATCCTCTGTAATTTGAATAAAGTGCTCATTTTCTAAATTTTCAAAAAATAGTTTAATCGCTGCAAATATATCAGCATAAGTTTTCTTAATCGTAATTGTAAGTGGGTTGCTCAGGTGAATTTGATTATTCAGTCGAAGAACCATCCCTTTTAGGTGGTTATAAATCCCAGAATGTAACACTGATTCATTTTGACTAAATGGAATTCGTGTATTATTTTCGACTGAGTTAATCATTTGAATTGTTAAAATTTGTAGTTCCATCCAATTTTCAGCTCGATGTTCATCATCTTCACTAATAAGGGATTCCAGGACAAAGATTATATATTTTTGTTCTTCATCTGATATCGCTATTTCAAATTCTTCACCCATAGCATTCAGGTATTTATAGAATTTGCTAGATGTCACAGCATCATAATTTTGATCAAACTCTTCATGTGCAACTATAAATCCCTGCTTCAACCTCTTAATCCAAATGGATAATAGTAGCATTGAATTTTGTCTATAGTTTTCTCCAATCGGATTCCAAATATCGCGCTGAAATATCTTTTCTATCTCACAGTAAATATCTGGCTCAATATACCCATTCACAATATGCGATAAATTGGTTGTAGAATCGTTTAAATATCTCAAGTCATAAGTATTTTTATTAATCAGGGAGTAAATCATCGTACGTATCGCACGTTCTTTACCCTTTAGAACCATCCCCACTTTCGGCGTACTGATAATTTCAATATTATAGTCTGTAAGAAAGGCTCGAATACTTCTCATATCCTCGTCCATCGTACTTTTAGAAACGCTATAAAATTCCTGTTTCCTATAGAGATACGTTGGTTGTTTATCCAAAGCGATTGACAACACTAAATCCAATATCCGTTCATCTTTACTGTAGTAATCTATCCTCATATGCAATAAATCGTTTATTTTATCTCTTTCCACTTCCGAAAAATTTACTGATAACCCCTTACCCCGAATACTTTCAACAGTAGTTAGGTCGTTTTCCTGCAAAAATTCATTAATCACCTCAATCTCATTTCTGATAGTTCTGGTTGTCACATCAAACTCATCAGAAAGGTAATCAAACGTGAGGGGTAAATTGGATCTATCTATCTTTTTTAGAATTTCTATTGATCTATCTTTCATATTTACCTCCTTGAATACATAATAATAGCGCTTACATTTTTATGTTAGTAGATATTTCTTCATTTTAAAATTGAAAAAAACTAATCCGTAGAATTAAAACGGTCTATTTTATTATATTTAAGTACAAAAAGATACCTTCAAAAAACAAAGGTATCCATCATCACTCTATTAATATTATCGCGTAACCATCTCACCAGTTAGCGTGTTCAACAAAGTCCGCATTTCTAGGAAGTCATCTGTTGTACAGGTGGCTACTGTGTTTGGGACTTCTGTTTTACTGTAGTGAATGACTTGCCATCCGGCTTGTATCGCCCCTTCGATATCATTTTGGTAGTCGTCACCGACGAACAAGATTTCTTGAGGTGCAACATTTAAATCAGCAGCAATGGCGTCAAATACCTTGCGTTGTGGTTTTGACCCGCCCATACTTTCTGAAATATACCATTTATCCCGGTCGATCAATTGGTCGACGCCTAGGTTGGCCAATTTGTCGATTTGAGCCTCTGTCGTTCCGTTTGTTAAGACAAATAAGGTCATCCCTTTAGATAAGGCTGCTTCCATCAAGGCTACTAAGTCTTCGCTCAAACTTAATTGTTCTTGATAGTGGTTTTTCAGTTGGTTGAACTCTATAGCAGTTGCTTGGTCAATTTCATGACCGAAATGGGCGTAGGTTTCAATGACCCGGTCGTTTTTGAAGGCAGCTTCTGTCTTTTTGCCAGCCATAAAGGCTTGATATTCTTGCTCGGAGAATTCAGCGTAGACTTGATTGAAGGTCTCAAAATCAACGTCTAAATGGTGGTCTGTCGCCTGCATATCTCGATAGGTTTCCTCATAGATGGTTAATCGGTTATACAAGGTATCGTCTAAATCAAATCCAATTGCTTTCATATCTATCCCCTTTTCAATCATTTTCATATGATAACAAATAGCGGCCTTAAACGCACATATTACGAAAAAAGACGGCCCTAGTCTGTTGTTAGACTGGACCGTCAATTTATCTGCATTTTTTGTGGATTTTGTCATTATCTTTTAAAATTTGAAAAAAGGATTTTGCTGAGTTTCTTATCGCCTTGCATTTCAAGCTGACAGGCACCGGCATATTGGTACTCATAAATGTACTGCTGGCCAATATTTTGAATACTTTTTAAGCTGGCTTGTTGGTAACCATTTTCACTAAGACTCGCTAAATCACCGTCTAAAAGTCCTTCTAATTGCACTTTAAAATCTTCAAGTGCATTGGCTTTATAAACATCTCGGTCAGCTTTTAAATAATCAAAGACAGGTAAATCAGATACAATCGTGTTCACCTTGCTGGCTAATGCTTCAAGTAAGACGATCCCTTCTGTTTCCTCGTGCGTCATGAATAAATAGACATCTGCCATTTGATAGGCAACGCGGACCTGGTCACGGGGGATATAGCCGGCAAAAATTAAGTTGGGCAACTTGGTGGCGATGGCCTTTTTGACTTCTTTAGGCAAGGTATAAGGATTTGAATAGCCAAACCAAATAAAGTTAACCTCTGGCATTTGCTTGGCCAACTCGACAAATTCGATAATCCCCTTACGCTCAATTTGTAGACCCACTGAAATGGCTACTTTCTGGTCCGGGCGCAGATTAAACCGCGCCCTCATGTTGGCCACTTCTTCTTGGCTAGCTTGCCAATAAGCTAGGTCAATCCCGTTTGAGATGACATGGATTGGTTTATCGATATCGTATTTTTCAAGTAAGTTTTTAGCATACTGACTTGGCGTTAGAATCAGGTCTGCCGAGTTGTAGCAGGTGTTGAGCCAGTATTTAAAACCAAGCGACGCTTGGTTAGAAAATGTGTAGGAATTCTTGAAATCCTCCATAGTTGAGTGAGCATGGTAGATGACAGGTTTACCAGCGGCTTTTGCCTTTTTGGCAACGACAAGGGAATGCGGAAAGACGGTATTGATATGAACCATGTCGAAGTCATCCTTGTAATTGGTTGTATAGGCAATGCCCGCAGATTCAAGGGCCATTTCCTGGTGCAACTGGGCGCGTCCTACCCCACTTTGTTGAATTGATTTCTTCATATCACTGTGCAATAAAATTTTCATCATAGACTCCTATATCCACTTACTCACTAATTCAACTAAAAAGATAGTTGAATAGGAATAAATCAAAATGGTAACGGGTTTCCCCAATGCCAAGACTTGAACGAAACGTGACAGAGACAAATTCGTTAAACCAGCCACATAGCAAATTACATCAGCCGGCATAAAGGGCAAGATCAAACCTAAAATCAAGACCCGTTTAAAGCCCGACCGGTCATCCAGCCAACTTAAGGCCTTATTATAGTACTTGTCTCCCACTAGCATATGGACCAAACTTCGGCCATACTTGCGGGCTAAGTAGAAGTTGAATATGGACCCTAAGAAAATGGGCATCAAGTTCCAAATAAAGCCCCAGACATCCCCAAACATATATACACCAAGCGGGATGGTAATCGAACCAGGTATGACGGGCACAACGGTTTGGATAAATTGAATCACCACAAACATCAGCGGTGCGGCAATCCCAAAGTGGCCCATAAACCTTAAAAAGGCCACCTTATCCGTCAACAAACCATTCCGCCATGCCCAAACAATAAAGATTACAGTAGCAACCGTACCCACAACATTCAGTAAATGAATCAATCGCTGTACGAATTGTTTACGATGCATATCCATAGCCAATCTCCCCTCAATAGTCTACGCTATTGTCTGAAATATTAATCACCTTTAGTATAACGCATTTCTTTAATTTGTATTGTAAACTTTTTATAAGTTAGAATCATAGGTCCAAAGCACCATTATAGATACAGAAAATAAAAAAAGGCGCAAGCATCCAGGCTAAGATAGGAAGGTTGAATCCCACTCCTGTCTGAACGCCATGTCTCGCACCTTTTTAAAAATACACGAAATTTAAAAATAAAAAAAAGATAGCCCTATTGAGCTACCCCATTAGTCGGGAAAACAGGATTCGAACCTGCGACCCCTTGGTCCCAAACCAAGTGCTCTACCAAGCTGAGCTATTTCCCGC
>NZ_JBOEQF010000070.1:0-10923 GCF_050689315.1 Aerococcus sp. L_32 | reverse complement strand
TGGAGGTCCAGCTGGTGGAGATGGCGGTCGCGGAGGCGATATCATCTTCAAAGTGGATGAAGGGCTAAGAACCTTGATGGATTTCCGTTACAACCGTCACTTTAAGGCGAAACCAGGTGAAAATGGGATGCCAAAAGGTATGTACGGTCGTGGTGCAGAGGATATGTATATCGCTGTACCCCCTGGAACTGTTGTCAAAAACTTTGACACTGGTCAAATTATTGGTGATTTAGTGGAGAACGGTGAAGAGCTCATCGTTGCACATGGTGGTCGTGGTGGCCGTGGGAACATGAAATTTGCGACCCACAACAACCCGGCACCAGAAATCGCTGAGAATGGTGAACCAGGTGACGAAATTACCCTACAACTAGAATTGAAATTGATCGCTGATGCTGGATTAGTTGGTTTCCCATCAGTTGGTAAATCAACCTTATTATCTGTTGTCACAGCGGCAACGCCTAAAATTGGTGATTACCACTTTACGACCATTACACCAAATTTAGGTGTGGTAAATACTCGTTCGCATGAATCTTTTGTATTAGCCGATTTACCAGGGTTAATCGAGGGGGCTGCCGATGGTATTGGTTTAGGATTCCAATTCTTACGCCACGTTGAGCGTACCAAGGTGATTTTACATGTGATTGATATGGGTGGCTTTGAAAACCGTGACCCATTTGATGATTATGTAGCCATCAACAAAGAATTGCATAATTATGATGACAATTTGATGTCTAGACCAACGATTATCGTTGCCAATAAAATGGATATTCCTGAAGCTGAACTATATATTGAAGAATTTAAGGAAAAACTTGCAAGCTATTTTGCAGAAAATTATCCAGACTTAGAATTGCCAGAAATTTTCCCAATTTCAGCTTATACTAGAGAAGGCTTAGATCCTTTAATGGACCATACGGCTGAATTGATCCGTTTAGAAGAAGCGCGCATTGCTGAAGAAGGTAAACAAGCGTCTACTGAAACAGTGGTCTATGAAATTCCTGAAGACGAAGAGCCACCATTCTACGTGGGCCGTGAATCTGATGGTACCTTCTACCTATACGGTGACAAGATTGAGAAAACATTCAAGATGGCGAACTTGGAATATGATGAGTCGGCATTACGATTTGCTCGTCAGTTGAAGAATATGGGGGTTGATAAAGCCCTGGCTGCACGTGGTGCGAAACAAGGGGATATTATCCGTATTTTAGACTACGAGTTTGAATTCCAAGAATAGTAGGTGCGACAAAAATCGTTTAGAATTGACGGAGTGGACCAAAAGCCGAACAATTACTCTAGAAGTAACTGGCATATTTGGGAAGCATCGGATAATTCTGACCTTGGCCGCCTGAAATCATGAGGATTGTTGGTGGGGAGGGTAGCCTCAAACCCATCAAAAGACGAGCGCACATTGAACAGGGAGACTTGGATTTAATGTGCGCTCTTGATTTTTTTACGAATATATAAAATAGAAATGAGCGAAAAAAGTGGAGATAACTTTTTTGGGAACAGGTGCTGGCGTTCCGAGTAGAAGCCGTAATGTGACAAGCATCATGTTAAAACTATTAGACGAAAGTAATGAAATGTGGATGTTTGATTGTGGGGAAGCAACGCAACATCAAATTATGAAAACCACATTGAAACCGCGTAAAGTCACTAAAATTTTTATCACGCATTTACACGGAGATCACATTTTTGGCTTACCAGGCTTTTTATCGTCAAGAAGTCATCAAGGCGGGGAAGCTCCGGTGACCATTTATGGACCTAAAGGGATTAAAGCTTATATTGATAACTTTCTTCAAGTTACCCGTACGACCTTAGGCTATGATCTAATCATTCAGGAGTTAGCCGATGAAGGTATGGTCTTTCAAAATGATCAATACCAGGTCATCTATAAGACTTTAGACCACGCGGTTCAGTCTTATGGCTTTAGAGTCATTGAGGCAGACCAAGTAGGGGAGTTGTTGATAGATAAGGCTAGGGAAGCGGGCGTACCAAATGGGCCTTTACTAGGTCAATTAAAACAAGGTAAGACCATTACTTTAGAAGACGGTATCCAGTTAGATGGTCGTGACTTTATTGGACCTGACAAAAAGGGCCATATAGTAACCGTCCTAGGTGATACCCGTTATAACCAAAATGCGGTAGCTCTTGCTAAAGATGCGGACCTTTTAGTGCATGAGGCTACCTTTGCTGCCGGCGAGGAACGCATGGCGCGTAATTACTACCATTCAACCGCTAAACAAGCCGGTCAGGTGGCTAAGGAAGCCAATGTCAAGAAATTATTACTAACCCATATCTCAGCTAGATATGTAGGAAAAGCCTCACAACAACTAGAGGCAGATGCCAAAAAAGTGTTTGCCAATAGCCAAATTGTAAAAGATTTTGATTCAATCAGTCTCGGATAAGTAGCCACATTTATAGGAGTGATGAAAATGTCTCAAACATACACAGTCATTACAGGTGCATCTTCTGGAATCGGTCAAGCTTTTGCTTATAAAATGGCCAGCGAAGGTAGAAATATCATCATCAACGGTCGGAATAAAAAGCGGTTGGACGAAACAAAGAAACAGGCCAAAGAATTAGGTGCTGGACAAGTTTTAGCTTATACAGCCGACTTAGTGACTGGTGACGAAGCCGAGAAATTCGCCCAATATTGCTTTAACAAAGGACAAATCGAAAATTTTGTCCATTGTTTAGGCTTCGGTGATTTTTCAGCAATTAGTGACCAAGCTTATTCGCAAATCGCTAAACTGACCCATACTAATTTGTTATTAACCATGTTCCTTTCAAAACGTTTTGCAGCTGGGATGTTAGACCAAGATACGGAAACCAATAACATCACCTTAATTGCGTCAGTTGCTGGCTTAATTCAAACCCCTAAATCAGCTGTTTACGCAGCCAGTAAAGCGGGCGTTCATGCCTTTGCCAACGGCTTAAGACAAGATTTGTGGTCAACCAAGATTAAGGTGACCTGCATCTTGCCTGGCCCAGTTGATACTGCTTTCTTTGATATCGCGGATAAAGATGGGTCATACTTTGAAAATGTCCAATCTTTTGCCACCACACCAGAAATTGTTGCTGACAAAATGGCAACCGCGATTGAACGTGGCCAGTTTGAGGTAGTCGTGCCATTTTACTACGACATTATGAACCGTCTAATGAGATTGGCGCCAAGCTTAGCCTATCGCTTGATTCATATGAGCTATGAAAAAGGCCAATTTAGAGACTAATTTTCTACGAAACTTAGAAATGAGGACAAATTTTGTTGCAATCAGTTTATGAATGGATAGAACCTGAATACTTAAGCAATGCAGATGATACAGCTGCAGCCTTTATCCAGCAGCTAGCTGAAGACCTATCCTTACCAAAGATGGTCTTACAGGTCATTTATGATAAGGGCTACCAAACACCTGAAGCGATTCAAGCTTTTATCGCTAAAGAGCCCGTATTTCATGATCCATTCTTATTAAAAGATATGGAAAAGGCCGTTTCAAGACTACAACAAGCGGTTGAAGACTATGAAGAGATTTTAATCTACGGGGATTATGACGCAGATGGAATCACTTCAACGACGATTTTGTATGAAACCTTAGAAATGCTTGGGGCCAATGTATCCTTTTATTTACCTAATCGGTTTGAAGATGGGTATGGGCCAAACAAGGATGTCTATGCTTATTACATCAAGAAAGGGACCCAACTAATCCTGACTTGTGATAATGGGGTGGCAGGACACGAAGCCGTAGCTTACGCCAAAGACCAAGGTGTTGACGTGATTATCACGGACCACCATGAAATTGGAGACAGCTTGCCGGAAGCCTATGCCATCGTCCATCCACGCCACCCAGAAGGCCAATACCCTTTTGGTGATTTAGCAGGTGCTGGTGTCGCCTTGAAATTGGCCACAGCCTTACTTGGTGAAATGCCAAGTGATTTACTGGATGTTGCCGCTATTGGCACTGTTGCTGACTTGGTGTCATTAACTGACGAAAACCGAGTTATTGTGGCATCTGGTTTAGACCAAATGAAGCATACCGAGCGGTTAGGCTTACAGATGTTCTTTGAAAAAGAAAGCATCCAACCAGACCAAATCGATGAACAAACGATTGGCTTTATCTTGGGACCAAGGTTAAATGCCTTAGGTCGTTTGGGTGATCCAAACCCTGGTGTGCGGTTCTTAACCTCTTTTGATGACCAAGAAGTTGGTGAACTGGTTGAGTTACTGGATTCAGAAAATAACGCCCGTAAAGCCATCGTTGATGAGATGGTGAAGGAAGCGGAAGCTTTAGTTGACGGTGAAAGTCAATTACCGCAAATGATTATCTTGGGCCAAGAAGGTTGGCATGAAGGAGTCCTTGGAATTGTAGCCAGCCGTTTGGTTGAAAAATACCACCGACCAACCATTCTACTAAGTAAGAATACTGAAAATGGCAGCTATAAAGGCTCTGGCCGTTCGATAGAAGGGATTGACCTTTTCCAAGTATTACAAGCCGGTAAAGACTATGCGGACAAATTTGGTGGTCATGAAATGGCCGCTGGGATGACTGTAGCTATTGACCAGTTTGAAGCTTGGAAGACGGCTTTACTTGCCCGAGTGGCTGAATTTGAAGCGGTATATACTCAGCAAACACCGCTGAAAATTGATGGGATAATCGGGATTACAGACATCACTCTTGAAAATATCAAAGCCCTTGACCCAATTAAACCCTTTGGTACCGATAACCGGCAGCCCTTGTTTTTAATAAAGGACGTCCAATTATCACAAATCCAATTGATTGGGAAGGACAAGAATACTTTGAAACTGACAGTAGCAGATGCAGATGTCAAAACAAGTATGATTGCTTTTAAATCTGGTGCCTTAGCCAAACAATTAGTAGCGAACGAACCAATCGATGTGGTGGTTACCTTGTCCATCAACGCTTGGAACGGGAACCAATCACCGCAAGCTCAAATCAAGGATATTCGCCAGTCTAGTAAAAGTATTTTTGACTTGCGAAATATGCGTGAGCGTAATCAAATTATGTCTATTGAAAATGCCACTTACGTCTTTGAAAATGCGCCATTTTTCAGGGCCTATAAAGACGAAATTCCTTTCACGAGTGAGGCCATTATGACCAGTGAGATTGATCAAATACTTGAAAAAGGATCAGCATTTGCTAGTAAGAATAGCTTAGTTATTTTTGATATTCCAAAGGACTTATCAGCAGTTAAAAACCTGATAAACCAGGCGGCAATTGACAATATTTATATCTATGCTTATTCTGCGGTCAATGCCTACATGGTTGGAAAGCCAACCCGGCAAGAATTCGGCCAATTATATAAATACTTACAAGGCCACGGAACTGTCCCGCTGGCGGGTAAGGAGCAGGCTCTGGCAGACTTCTTCAAAATTTCCAAAGTCAAACTTGATTTAATGGTGAAAGTCTTAGAAGAAGCGGAATTGGTTAGATGGCATAATACGGATTTAGTGACCTTACCGGTAAATGAAAAGGTAGACTTATTGGCTACTCAAACCATGGCCGATTGGGAGACCCAAATCAATAATGAACGACTTTTACGGTATAATGATGTAACAACGATTAAAGATTTTTTCTATTCAGGAGGAAAATAATGGATTTTAAACAATATATTGCAGACGTACAGGACTTCCCAGAGAAAGATATTTTATTTAGAGATATCACGCCCTTGATGGGGAATGGCCCAGCCTTCCACGAAGCAATTGATGAAATAGTGGCATTTGCACGTGAGAAAGATGTAGATGTGGTTGTTGGACCAGAAGCCCGCGGATTTATCGTTGGTTGTCCAGTTGCTTATGCATTAAATATTGGCTTCGTTCCTGCACGTAAAAAAGGTAAATTGCCTCGTGAGATCGAGTCAATCGATTACGGTTTGGAGTACGGTCAATCAACCCTACAAATCCATAAAGATGCGATTAAACCAGGCGATAAAGTCTTAATTGCAGATGACTTATTGGCAACTGGTGGTACCATCGAAGCTTGTGTGTCATTAATTGAAAAATTAGGTGGCGAAGTTGTTGGTGCAGCTTTCTTAGTAGAATTAGATGAATTCAAAGCGAGAGAAAAAATCGCTGGTACTGACGTTTTCTCATTAATGCACTACTAATATTAAGAAGTAATAGAAGAGAAACAAGACCAGGTCAGACCCTTTAAGGGTGCGACTTGATCTTGTTTTTTTGGTGAGTAAAATACTGGAGTAGGGATAGAATTTAGCCTGGAATATTCAATTCAGATACGGCGTATAAGACGGCAGCCCCGGCCAACGTGACCAAGTCCTCAGTAACAGAACATCTTAAGGTCCCACCTCGTGCTGATGCTTGTCTTACAAGAATGCCTTTTTTCCCGAAATTCTTAGACCAAAGTGGGGCGATATGGCAATGACCTGATCCGCAAACAGGGTCTTCATCTATAGCCAATTTTGGCGCAAAGCTTCTGCTCACAGCGTCATAGTCATTTCCTTTCCGGGTGCAGTAACATGGACTAACAAGCCAGGCAGATCTTTGGCTTTTTCTAAATCTGGTTTAATTTGGTAGATGTCATGCCCATTGTCTAGGGCACAAACTAAGTCACGACCCGTCCAAGCTTCTTTAGGACTTACGCCTAGTACAGCTACCATTTCTTCACTTACAGGGACAGATTGCAATTTATAAGACGGTGGTAAACCAACCTAAATGGTAGTTGCCAGCTTCTTTAACCGTAAAGGCGGTTTCTGAAAGATTGTTTTCCTTTTTAATGTTTCGTATCAGGTCTTCCGGTAACCACTAACCACTCGTTCAAGATACATACAGCAGCAGAATTACCTTCAAATAATTTTTTCTGCAAAGTCATCGGCTATATATATATTGTTTCATCTGTTTCGAGCCTCTCAAATTGAAATATCTGTTGAAATAAGTCTAGCGGATATTACAAAAATATAAATAAGCGACTCGTATTTGGCCATCGACCGGCTTGATTTGAGGTAAAAAAACCATGATAGGCATCTCATTCAAAAGATGCTTATCATGGTGTAAGGGATTAATATGTATGTTCTCTGAATAAACTAATTACGCGACCTAAAATTTGCACGTCTGGTAAGATAATAGGCTCTAAACTGTGATTTTCTGGTTGAAGTCGAATATAACCATCTTCCTTAAAGAATCGTTTACAAGTGGCTTCGCCTTCGTCTGTCATGGCGATTACAATATCACCATTGTTGGCAGATAATTCTTGACGAACGATCACGAAGTCTCCGTCCAAGATACCTGCTTCAATCATTGAATCACCTCGGATTTTCAACATAAATAGGGATTCTGATTGGTTCTTCAAAGTAGGTGGAATTGGGAAATAATCTTCAATTTCTTCAACGGCAGTAATTGGTTGACCGGCAGTTACCGTACCAATCATTGGAATACCTTTGCTAGATACACCTAGTAATTCTAAGCCCTTATCTGTGATTTCCATAGCACGCGGTTTAGTCGCGTTCCGAAGTAGATAACCTTGCTTTTCTAATTGAGAAAGGTGGCCATGGACTGTAGAAGTTGAAGATAGGTTAACGGCTTCACAGATTTCCCTTACTGTTGGGGGGAACCCTTGACTTTGAATGTTTGAATAGATGCATTTTAGAATTTGTAGATGACGTTCTTTCATTAGCTGTACTCCTTTTTTGTGGGTTATGAGTTCTAACTATTCACGTTTTATTATGTTCAGTATAGCACATACGTTCGGTCAATACAAACGTACATTCGATGAATGTGAAAATTCTGACCAATATTCGTCTAGTAGACTGGTGTTTGGTATAATAGGTGGCATATTCATACACGTGATAAGATAAAAGAGGTGTTAGACATGGGAAATAAGGGTTTCTTATTTATTTTTAACCAAGCAGCCGGGAAAAAGAAGAAGGCCGATATGAATGCATTGGTATTGGACCGAGCTTCAAAAGCAGGATTGAATAAAGATGATATATTTTTAGTATATTCGACATCAAAGACCTCAAGCCAATTTTTGATCGACCGTTTTTCCGAAAAATATAGGGATGGAGTAGTTGTTGCCTGTGGTGGCGATGGCACAGTCCATTCAATCGGGAATTTGATGATAGATACCGAGCTTACTTTTGCCATCTTACCCTTAGGTACCGGGAATGACTTATATACGGGCTTATACGGCAAGCGTTCGGTTAAAGACCAGATTGACCATATTTTTAAGGGTAAAACAAGCGAAACGGATGCCATTTATATTCCTGAATTAGACTTGTATACTATGAATATTTTGAGTGTTGGTGCTGATGCGAATGTTGTTTTTCAAGCTAATGACTTTAAAGAAAACAATAAATTCTTACAAAAATACGCCTACATTGCTTCGATTCCAAAGGCCTTACAAGCAGGTACGGCATTCGATATTGATCTAACAGCCAGAAAAGATGGGGTAGAGTTGAAGCTAATGGATGGACCATATATTCTGGCCGCATTATGTAATGGGATGATGTATGGTGGTGGTTTTAAGATTAACCCTGGTGGTCAAGTGAGTGACGGCCTTCTAGAATTGATTTATGTACAAACTATGCCAATGCATAAAATATGGGCTGTCTTATACAAGTTTTTTTCTGGAAAACACGAAGATTTGAAAGAATTACGTAGTTTACTATGTGATGAAGTTGTTTATACCAGTAAGGATGGCAGCCCGATGATTCTGAACTGTGATGGGGAAATTTATCAATTACCAATATTTACCTGTCAGGTAAAGAAACACGCTTATAAACGGATTATTTAGAAAATATATATAGTAAAAAGACCGACTGGTTTGAGGGCTACCCTTGCTAGCGCGCTAGGGGGTTGAGCAATCTGCCAATCGGTCTTTTTGCATATTCAATTGATGCGTTTTTAATTTCGACGATTAAACGATTTTTGTTGGTGTGACAAAGATCGTTTTTTGCTCAAAGTAATTCACGAATCCAGGTTTACTTCCATTTGGTTTTTTCACGTGTTTTACTTGCGTGTAATCAACGGGCACGTTATTGGAGTGGCTATATTTTGAAAAGGCTGCGGCTAATTCAGCTGCTTGGGTGATTTCAGCTTCACTAGGGTCACTGGTTTCTAAAATAACGTGTGAACCAGGAATATCCTTGGTATGGAACCAATAGTGGTTTTTATTGGCCTGGCGCATGGTTAATTGGTCGTTTTGCTTGTTGTTTCGACCAACTAAAATTCGGTTACCCTCCGCAGTTTCATATTCACGCGGTTTAGCTGAGGCATTATTTGACCGTTTTTTCTTATCTTGCTTTTGCTTTTTAAGATAGCCTTGGTCAATTAATTCATCCCGTATATCCGCTAATTCGTTTGGTTCAGCGAAGTTCAATTGGGTTTGGATAGATTCCAAATACTGGATTTCAGCTTCAGCAACGATTTTTTGTTTTTCGATATGATTAATAGCGTTCCGTAGTTTATTATACTTATGGTAGTATTTCTGCGCATTTTGTGACGGTGTCAAGGCAGGGTCTAAACTAATGGTAATGGGTTGATCATTGTCGTAGTAGTTGGCTAGTGTCACCTCAGTTTGGCCTTTTTCAATTTGATAAAGGAAGGTCGTCAATAATTCACCTTTTAACTGGAAAGTATCGGCCTTAGCTGATTTCTCCAAGTCTTGGTTTAAATTGGCCAACCGTTTATGTTGATGACTCAGATTCTTCTCAACGACTTGAATAATGGCGTTACCCACTTGACGGACATAATCTTGCTTACTTTTCTCTGCATAGTAAGCTGTTAATAAGCCACTCAAATCGTCATAATGACTTTCTTCCCCTGAAATTGTCGTGTAAGGGAAGACCAAGAAGTGTTGCTTATCATCTTGGACCACTAAGGTTGGATTCGGATTTTCAAAGCCCGCACAGAAGTCTTGAATCACCTGATAAGGTTTACGACTATCTTTTTCAATTAAACTTGCCAATTCAATTGCTGAATCACGACCTAGCCCCATGAGTTGACTCTGTAGGAACTTGGCCGTCATTAACGACTTGTCGCTTTCAAAGTTTTCGCCAACCTTAAAGGGATTAACCTGGTTTTGGTTTGGGGGCAGTTGGTAAGTCGCCCCAGGTAAGATCGTTCTAAAGGTATTTTGGTACATGGGCACATGTTTGATGGCATCGATAATCTTTTTATCCTTATCTAATAAGAAAATATTTGAATGACGACCCATAATTTCAACAATCAATTGTTGCTGGCTATTGTCGCCTAATTCATCTCGTCTAGTTAAATTGAAGAGGATAATCCGATCATTGTCGTACTGTTCAATGCTATCAATAATGTTCCCTTCAACGTACTTACGCAATACCATAGTAAAGTTTGGTGGGGTTTCTGGGTTATTATAAGCTTGTTCTGTAACTTGGATACGCCCAAAACTTGGATGGGCTGAAATCAATAATTTGTGGTTTTTGCGATTAGCGCGAATTGTTAAAACCAATTCCATCTCGTATGGCTGTTGGATTTTATGAATGCGTCCGCCCGCAAATGTTGTGTTTAATTCTTTAATCAGTGCATGGGTAAACATACCGTCAAATGACATGTAAGCACCACCTTCCTAGCAGTTCATTATAAGGGTTATTGGCGATTTTGGCAAAAAAGGCGATTTTTCGCCGACAAAATTTTTTCTAGGCAGAACTTTTCATTTTTCAGATATTATACTTGTCATTTTTCTCATGATTTGTTAATATTTGTTCAATGAGATATCAAAGACGAAGGGAGCTACTCAAATGTTAACTGCTGTGCAAACAATGAAATACTGGCAAAGCCACATGAATTAGTTGTATCTGCACGAGTGCGCATAGATACAACTTCAGTTTTCTGGACTGTATTTATGTGGAGATAAAATTTGAGCCTTTCAAAATAACCCCACATAGACATGATAGTGATGATTTATCAATCAACTATGTGGGATCTAT
>NZ_JBOEQF010000069.1:0-10970 GCF_050689315.1 Aerococcus sp. L_32 | reverse complement strand
TGCTAATACAGTTGCAATTTTTGCCATAATTTATAGCCTCCTTAAAGCTTTGATAAATATATCATAAAGGATATATTTATAGCATGCAAAGGATATGCATTATATGGTATTTAACTGATTAATATTAAAGAACACTTTTTATTATATTGATTAACAAGCTAATTAATGGCTTGTTAACTATATATTCTAGGGTAAGTTCATATATTATTTACCGCGCCACAACTTCCGTTACTATTAGAATATATATGGAAGTGATTTAACAAAGTAAAAAAAGCTCAAGTGGTAATAATTATAATGATCAATTCTTTTGGAGTGTTGCCCACTTGTCTTGAATTTTTTTCGCAACGATTTCTTGGTCCTTATTTGTTAAAATGTCAAATTTGCTAACATCGATGGCCATTTTAGCTGAATGGTCATAGTTTGCGTACCATTCATCATATAGGGTGTGTAGTTGCTTATAGTAGGCTAGTAAATCTGGTCGACCTTCTACTTGTTCGTATGGACGCCCACGACGCTTGATTTTTTCAAGGACTAAATCAAATGGTGCATGTAAGTAGACAAGTAATTCTGGTGATTGGTTGGTTGATTCTGAAATAATACGAACATCGTCCATCATATTGGCTAATAAATCTTGGTACAACTGCCATTCTACATCTGATATATTGCCGTTAATATTATTTACCTGAGTGAATAAAGCATCTTCATAAATTGACCGATCTAATATTGCACGGTCAAATTTCATCCCGCGTTTAATGCTTTTAACGCGTTGGTTTAAAAAGTAAATTTGCAGTGAAAAAGCATATTTCGTTGGTTCGCTGTAGTATGCATCCAAAATTGGATTTTCTGATACCTCTTCAAAAAGTGGTTCTGCTTGAAACATTTTTGCCATATGTTGGGTATAAGTAGTCTTACCAACACCAATCATGCCTGCCATGGTAATCATATTCAATTGCTCCTTCATCTAATTAGTCGGGGCAATTATAGCATAAATTTGACCTGGCTTGGGTTAGAAGACAGATTGAAATAGGATACATTTACATGGAAAGTAGCAACTTTATTCTTTGATGACCTATGGTACAATAGCCGTGGATTACGATAAAGGGTGGGTGAAAATGGTAGATTTAAATAAGAAAATTTTAGAAACGGCCCTGTTAGCCGGGCAAATAATGACAGAGAGTAATGCAGAATCATATCGTGTTGAAGATACGATGAACCGAATTTTAACAACATCAAATGCAGCATATGCAGTGGCAATCTCTCTTTCAACAGGTCTTTATATGACCCTTGATGACCCATCTTTTGAAGGTTCTGGGTTTACTGGTATTAAGAGAATTACACGCCGTTCTAACAATTTAAATAAAATTACCCAAGTGAATCATATTTCACGTGAATTGACTTCAGGTAATATTTCAATTGACGAAGCTTATGAGCGGTTACAGGTTCTTCGGTTCCAGAAGCCCCAATATTCAAAATTACAAGTATCAATCGGAGTAGTTGGTTTAGCTGCAGCCTTCTCTTTCCTTTTTGGGGGAGGTATTAACGAGTTGATCATGTCTTCAGTTAATGGTTTAATTTTAGCCTTATTATACCGTCTAATGGATAAATACTATATTAGTGAAGGTTTTTCAAATATTATTCAAGCACTTGTTGTAACAGTTGCTGCTTATTTAATGCAAGCCTACGTATTATCGAACACAGATATCAATATTGTAATTATTTCTACATTGATGCCAATGGTTCCAGGAACGGCCTTAACTAACTCCTTCCGTGATATTTTTCATGAGGACTACATTGCGGGCGTTTCTAGAGCAACAGAAGCCTTTTTGAACGCCTTAATGATTGCCTTAGGCGCAGCACTGGGTCTTGCCTTGATTGGAGGTTTATATTAATGAAGGTAATGGATATAATTTTACAATTAATAGGTGCTTATGGGGTAGGTTTATTCGCAATTTTAACGATTGAAGGACCACGAAAAGTTCTATTTTGGACACCACTCATTAATATTGCTGGTTGGGGTAGTTATCTGATAAGTATACATCTTGGTGGTTTTTCAGAAATAATGGCTACTTATTTTGGTTCCTTGGTTATTGCCTTAATTTCCCAGATGTATGCGCGTATTTTTCGAGAGCCAGTAACAGTTTTCTTTATTCCAGCCTTCTTCCTCTTTGTGCCAGGAGGTGGCATGTACCGGACGGCATTAGCCTTTATTCAAGGGGACACGGCCCAAGGCTTTACTGAACTAGGAGGTACGCTATTTACTGCCTTGGCTATTGCGCTTGCGGTTTATACATCTGATACTTTTGTGCAAATTATTAATAAACAAAAATTTCCAAAATTTATCCGAAAAAACTACCGTGTTATACCTAAAGTAGCGAAGAAAACTGAAAAGAAAATCGAGAAAAAACTTAAATAGAATAGGCTCACTTCTCCTAATAACTAGAAAAAAGCTGATAATTGATTACTATTTCATTTTAAGGGCGTATGTGATTTGTCACTGCGTTTTTTCTATATAATGATAGAAAAGAGGGGGAGATAGTATGAAAAACTGGCTTGCGTTGTTGGTAACCAGTGTTGTACTTACTGGTTGTGGGTTAAATTACCAGGATAAAAGTGTAGATTTGAATACGCTGAATGTGGATGAGGAGGTTGCTAGCTTGGATGAAGAGCCATCTCTTTTCACGGAAGATTTTGAGGCTAATGGAGAAGAGGCATTGAGTCAATTTAATGCAAAACTGGCTGATTTGCCTGCCGTTGAGCTAAGAGATTCTGGCATTCAAGAGAGTCATTTTCTGCGTTTGAATGGCCTAGACCAGTATGTGTATGAGGTAGGTCAAGGTGAAGGGTTACCGGTGGCGATTTTCCTCCATGGGGGACCTGGCTTTTCTTATACAAACCAAGCAGACACTTTGGTTGGTTTATCTGATCAGGTGAATGTACTTTTTTGGGATCAGATTGGTGCGGGTCAAACTTATGAAGCTAATTCAAATGCAGAACCCAATATGGGCGATTTACAGGCTTCTTTAACAGATTTAGTTGCATATACCAAGGTACGTTATGGGGTTGATCAAGTGGGCATTATTGGTCATTCATGGGGATCGGCGTTAGGGGCCTCCTATGTGCTTGACCATCCAGATGATGTGGCTTTTTATGTGGGCATTGGGCAAGTGGTCACACCAGTTGAGGATGAGGCAGTGGCTCTAAGTCAGACGCGAGAATTGGCGACAAGTTTAGGGCGTCAAGATTTACTTGATCAATTAAGTGAGATTTCAACTGATTATCCTAACACGGAAAATTTTTTGACTTTAGCTTATGAGGCGGCGATTTTACGGTCAGTTCAGCGTGAATTAGGGTTTGGAACAGCTGATTTTGTCCAATATTTACCTTTATTGTTAACCAATCAGGTGGATAAATTATCGGCAGGTGACCGGGAAATGCTTGACCGTATGTTACTCAACCAGCGCTTGTATCGAGAGTTATTAGCGACAGACATATATGCAAGGGACCTCGAATTCAGTATGCCTGTTTACCTGATTTCTGGGGAAAATGATACCCAAGTACCAAGAAGTCAGTCAGAAAAAATGATTGAAAGAGTTCAAGCACCGACAAAAGAAATGATCATTATACCGGATGCTGGGCATACCCCAATGATTGATCAGGAAACTGATTTTATACAAACGCTAACAACCATTATAAACCGTACATTTTCGGCAAATGGATGATTATTTTTTGCCGATTTTTATGCTAAAATGGATACAGACAAATCTATTCAACAACAACATTTGATCTACAACAATATGCGGAGGATAAATATGACCAAGCAATTGATTCCAAACGGGGGTAATTGTTTAGCTTCGGTAGCACTACTTGAAGGTAAGCAACCATTATTATGGGCCTTCCGTGAAAAGAGCTTGATGCCAAGTGATAGTGGTTGGCGTTTTTTTGCTGCGACGGATACGCAAACTGAAATTATGGACGGAAAGAGCGTACTTCTTGTCGATATTAATAAAATTGCAGAATTGGAACCAACTGTAGCGGGTATTTATTGGTATCCAGAAGGAGCTGATTTTCAGCTAGCCAGTAAAGATGGCAGCAAGTATTTCGTGTACAACGATACTTTCGAAAGAGTAGTACCGGCACCCAACTATAAAGACTTACCACTTTCGTCAAAAGCCTTCGTACAACATTTTAATGAGGCCACGGCAACATTAACCCATACTGCCATGGCTGAAAGCTTACAATTATCTGCTGAAAAAGTGGATATGCTAAAACTATTAGATTTAATGCATACAAGCGATGCAGATAATCTATCGGATGTAGAAATCTTTCTTAATACAGGTTTATTATTTGGCTTCGTAAATATGCGAAATAAAGCCCTACATATGACCTTATCAGATGGGCAATTGGATGATATCGCGGGAACTATGATGGATTATTTTAATCTAAAGCGAGAGAAAGCTAGTACCTACGTTTACCATTACGCTAACTTAAAGCATGATGGGACAGCAGTTGCTGAACAACAATTGACGATGTATGGTGGCAAAATGTATGAGTGGTTAAAAGTTGACGACTTTCATGCAATCAAAAATGAGTATGCTAACCTCGTGATGCATCATCGCAAAGCCAAAATGGTTTAACGAATTTTACCGAAACTAAACAGAATGGAGCGTTAAAAAGTGAAGTATTTTAAACAAGCCTTTATTATTATTGTGATAACTTTAATCTCTGAAGTATTATCACACGTCTTACCTTTACCCTTGTCAGCCTCGATTTACGGCATGGTTATATTATTCATCTGCTTAATGACTGGTGTGATTAAGCTGGAACAAGTTGAAAATGTAGGTGAATGGTTAATTGCCGTGATGCCTGCTATGTTCGTAGTGCCAGGTGCTGGTTTTATTACTTCTTGGGCAAGTTTACAGCCGCATTTATTATCTTGGTCAGTGATTATTTCGGTGACAACTATCCTTGTAATGGCCGTTGCTGGTCTTATAGCGCAATCGCTACAAAAACGTCAGAATGCTAAGCATGGAGGAGAAAATAATGAATAGTTTATTTGATTTGTTCCCCTCATTTGGTTTATTTCTAACCTTAGGGGTATACATGATTGCCATGTGGATAAACAAGAAATTAAAAACACCTATAGCCAATCCATTGTTAATTGCAGTTATTTTAATTATTGCTATTTTAGTTGTTGGCAAGGTAAATGTTCCTGTTTACCAAGAGAGTGCCAGCTTTGTGTCTTATCTGTTAACACCAGCAACTATTTCTTTAGCTATTCCTGTATATAAACAACGCCATATTTTAAAAGAAAACTTCTGGACAATTATTATTACAGTTGTGGCAGCAATGGTTACAGCAGTTGGGAGTGTCTTGATTGTCGCTGTTATCTTTAATATGGATGAAGAAATTTTACGTTCGGTGCTATCTAAATCAGTAACAACTGCCATCGCTATTGATATTACTGAAATAATTGGTGGTATTACACCAATCATTGTTGGTTCAGTTGTTTTGACGGGTATCTTTGGTGTTGTGGTGAACGAATGGATCTTCAAACTTCTAAAAATTGATTCATATTTTGCGCGTGGTTTAGCTATGGGTACTTCAAGTCACGCCATGGGTACAGCAGAATCAATGAAAATTAATGAACTCCAAGGCGCAATGTCTAGTATCGCCATGGTAATATCTGGTATTGTGATTGCTATTTTAGTACCAATCGTTGCAGGTTTCCTATAAAAATTGGTAAGCGCTAGTTACTAAATATATTTCGAAAAGTGTTGTCTATTTTGGACAACACTTTTTATTTATCAATAAAAAGCAAAAAAAAAAGTAAAAATGAGATTTATTCTCATTTTAAGTAGAAACAAACTACCCTTTTTCTCATAAATAGTGTTAAACTAATAATATATTAATGGATCGTGAGAGGCGTTTATTTGCTTAGATGAACAATATCCGAACCAACACGAATTTCATATAAACATGATTTGAAAGGATGAGCAACATGACAGTAGATATCAAATGGGAAGAACTAGGTTTTGAATATATGAACTTGCCATACCGTTGGCGTGCCTATTGGAAAGATGGCGAATGGTATAAGAGTGGTTTGGAAACTGAAAATACGATTCAGATTGAAGAAGGCGCACCAATTTTACATTACGGACAAGGTGCTTTTGAAGGATTGAAGGCTTTCAAAACAAAAGAAGGCGATATCCAAGTCTTTCGTCCTGATCAAAATGCGAAACGTTTAAATGCGTCAGCAGCCCGTCTAGTGATGCCTGAAGTGCCAGAAGAAGACTTCATTCATGCAGTTAAAGAAGTGATTAAAGCAAATGCTGAATACGTGCCACCATATGGTACGGGTGCTTCATTCTACCTACGTCCAACTTTAATTGGGGTAGGGGATAATATTGGTGTGCGCGCGGCTAGTGAATATATCTTCACTGTATTTGCCATGCCTGTTGGCCCTTACTTCAAGGGTGGTATGGTACCAACAGCCTTTACAACGTCTGAATTTGACCGTGCTGCACCTCATGGTACAGGGGCAGCGAAGGTTGGTGGAAACTATGCAGGTAGTTTACAACCAGGTATTGAAGCTAAGAAACAAGGCTACTCTGACGTTGTATATTTAGATCCGGCTACACATACAAAAATTGAAGAAGTAGGTTCCGCAAACTTCTTTGGTATTGAAAAAGATACCAATAAATTTGTGACACCTAAGTCACCTTCAATCTTACCGTCAATCACTAAGTACTCATTACTTTGGTTAGCTGAACACCGTTTAGGCTTAGAAGTTGAAGAGGGCGATGTGTATATTGATGATTTAGACCGCTTTAGTGAAGCAGGAGCATGTGGTACAGCGGCTGTCATTTCGCCAGTATCATTTATTACCCATAACGACCATAAACATGTATTCTATTCAGAAACTGAAGTAGGCCCAATCACTAAAAAATTGTATGATGAATTTGTGGGCATCCAAAATGGTGACGTTGAAGCACCTGAAGGCTGGATTCTTAAAGTTTAAGATAAGGCCAGAACAATTAAAAGTGATTAGCTTAATAGATAAAAACGAATAGTTTGCTTGATCTTTGATGAAAATATTAAAGGCATGAAAGGGTAGTAAAATTCCTTTCATGCCTTTTTTTGGTATGCAAAAAGCACCAGGCTAACCTGATGCTTGTTCATTTTTTTAGATAACATCCATGTCTGGAAGTGGGTTTGTTGGGAAGTGGTTGAAGTCATAAGTTGCTAATTCATTGATATCAGTCATGAAGTAAGTGCCTCCACGCGCAATCATCAAGTTTAATTCTTTATTTTCTAAACCATTTTCACTTAATAAGACAACGATAGCTGGTTTGTGCATTGCACGCATAAAACCTAACTCAAAGGCTGTACCGTCATCGACGTTTTCAACGTCATATAAGAAAACACCAGCGTCTGCAGTATTCATTGCAGATAGGTCATTTTGATAAGTCGCTACTTGCCATTCAAATGAACCAAAAATACCTTCTGGATCACGGTCAAAAGATGTGTCTTTGTATTGGTGATCAAATGGGAAATGAACAACACCAACAGTTGGGTTTGCATTTAAGGCTTTTGTCGCCTCATCTACACGACGAACTTGGTCAGGGTTGAAAAAGGGTGTTGCTAGATATAGTTTGGTGCTTGCTGAAGTATCTTTACGTTTATCCAATGATATAACCTCTTTCTTAAATTCAAAATGACTTGCTAATTATATTCTACAATAAATAATACGAATTGTTTAAATATTTCCTTGCCACTCAGCCATAAATTGGTCAAGAAATTGTCGCATAAAAAGTGTCCGCTCATGCGCAATCTCTTTGCCAGCTTCTGTATTCATAGAATGTTCTAGTTTAAGTAGTTTTTCATGAAAATGGTTAATTGCAGTTGAAGGATGGTTGCGGTAATCATCTTTATTCTGCACATCAATCACAGGGATTTTTGGATTATAGATTTCGTTATTAGCGTGACCGCCGTAGGCAAAGGTTCGAGCAATACCAATTGCACCAAGTGCATCAATTCGGTCTGCATCCTGAACGTATTGGCCTTCAACTGACAAATCATATTGAGTAGTTAAGTTTTTTGAGTAGGACATATGTTGAATAGTATAAAGAATATTTTCTCGACTAGCTGGCGAAAGACATAACTCATCTAAAAGTTGTTCAACTTCCATTTGACTAAAAATAATATCCGAAACTAGCTTGTCATCAATTGTATCATGTAAATAAGCAGCGGCTTCAATGATGATCAAAGCCTCAGTATTACGTTCACCATAATCTGCTATATACAGGGTTTTAGCAAGTTTAGCAACTCGATCTGCATGCCAGTAATCATGACCAGTGGGGTCAAACGCCATGCGTTCTCTTGCAAAATCTTGAATTTTTTTAAGTCGTATTACCATTTCCATTTGCCCATCTCCTTAACCAAACAGTATTTTATTCAAATGTGTCAACAGTCACAATATCATTTTCAATCATAAAGTCTTTAATATCTTGAATTAAGACATTTTGATGGTGGGGGTACTTGACCAAGTCGTATTTTTCCATATCAATGAACATCACTTTGGATTGATTATAGTGATTTTCCACCCAATCATCATAACCTGACCATAAGCGGTGGTAATAGTTGGTGAGTTCCTCTCCTTGTTCAAAATCACGTCCACGGTTTTCGATGCGAGTCATCACTGTTTCAAAAGAGCCATGCAGATACAACATTAAATCAGGATGCTTGCGCGGGATTTCAGCTAATTCTTCCATCATATTACGAGATAGATTTTCGTAAATTGAAAACTCTTCTTCACTAATACGGCCAATGTCTGTATTCACTCTAGCAAAGTACCAATCTTCAAAAATAGATCGATCTAAAACTGTTTTATCTTCTCTAGAAGCTTGCTTAATTGTTTTAAATCGTGAATTCAAAAAATCCAATTGTGTTAAAAATGGATAACGCTTCAACAATTGCTCTTCTGGACTAGCTTTGTAAAAATAAGGCAGCATAATGTTATCTTCAACTGATTCGTAGAAGGGTTTAAAGTCTAATTCATCTCTGATTAAGTTTGTAACGGTGGTTTTACCCAGGCCGATCATCCCACCAACGGTTATCATTGTCATTGTGTAACTCCTAACTTTTTTAAAAATCGTAAACCTTTAAATGAAATGGTTTAGCTAAAAAATCATTCTATACCTATCTCAGAATAAAAGGTAATTTGATATTTGTAAACCGATAAAATAATTACTTATATGGCAAGCCGTCAGCATTTGTCCAAAGTACAAGCTCATTCTTTTGAAGACTCGCTGGGACATCAATAATTCGCTGGTTGCGACTTCCTTTAAACTGTAAAGTTAGATCCATTTGATCTTGTAGGAAACGACCATCAACCAACACATCGATTAAGTCTAAGAGGGCAAGTTTATCTTCTGAATCGACTAGTAACTCTTCAAAGGTATAACCTGACCAGCACCAAATATCTTTACTGTGCCCATAGCGGTCACGTAAAGCCTGGCATAGCGGTAGTAAGATATTAGTGTTTAGCATAGGTTCCCCACCTAATAAGGTCAAACCTTGGCAGTAACTAGCCCCAATATCTTCCAAAATTTGATTTTGTAGTGCTTCAGTGTAATCAATTCCGTAGTTGAAATTCTGGACAACCCGGTTGTAGCAGCCTGGACAAGCAAAGAGACAACCACTGACGTAAATGGAACAACGAACACCTTCGCCATCTACAAAGTTATAAGCTTTGTAGTCAGCGATTTTTCCTCTAGACCAATCTTTTGCTAACCATTCTTTTGGTTCTGGGTTGTTGGGGGATTTGGGTGCGCGCTGGGCTCTTCTAGCTAACCTCTTCTGAATTAATTCGGCCCGTTTAATATCTTCTTCACTAAGAAAGTCTTCAGGTCGCGCCTCTTGCTTGTCTTCCACCATAGACCGTTCGGTATGTTTTTTAGGAATTAAGGATTTTTCCGTCTGTTTGGCATTTTCATCCTTATGGTTGGTCGTCAATCTGATCACCCCATACTGGTTCATTGTAGACAATGGCATCTTCTCCGTCCGCTTCAAATGAGGTATTTACGCGACTTTGAGAGAGATGTTTTGTCCGAGATGAAATTTCTTTATGTCGTCCGTTTACCATTGGTCGTTGCTGTGGATTACCGAGGTAACCACAAGTTCGTTTAACGACATCGCAGGTTTTAGGGTTATTATTACCACATTGTGGACATTTAAAGCCGCGGTCAGTTGGTTCAAAATCACCATCAAAACCACATTCATAGCAGTGGTCAATTGGGGTGTTAGTCCCTAGATAGCCTACCCGGTCATAGGCGAAATCCCACACAGCTTCAAGCGCTTTAGGATTTTGTCTCATATTTGGGTACTCACAGTAGTGAATGAAACCACCACTGGCATATTGCGGATAGTCTTTTTCAAATTCAAGTTTTTCAAACGGCGTAGGGGATTTGCGGACGTCATAGTGAAATGAGTTTGTATAGTATTCTTTATCCGTAATATCCGAGATTGGCCCAAATTTTTCAAGGTCTAATTCGCAAAAACGATCAGTCAGACTTTCAGCTGGTGTTGAATAGATACTAAAGTGGTAGCCGTAGGTATCTCCTAGATGATCAGCTTTTTGCTTCATCGTTTTCAAAACAGACAGGGTAAAGTCCTTTGCGTCAGGATTTAACTCCCAATTAGGGCCATAAAAAGCTGTACCGATCTCATATAAACCGATATATCCCATTGATATGGTAGACCGTTTCTGATTAAATAAGAGGTCGACTGGCTCATCCTCATTTAACCTTTTACCAAAGGCACCGTGCATATATAAAATCGGTGCGTTTTCTGGCTTAGCTTCCTTTACCCGATTGATACGGAATAAAAGCGCATCCGCCATAATATCTAGCCGTTCATCTAATATGCTAAAGAATCGTTCTTGGTTGCCTTTAGCTTCAAGTGCAATCCGC
>NZ_JBOEQF010000068.1:0-11157 GCF_050689315.1 Aerococcus sp. L_32 | reverse complement strand
TATTAAAGGTGCTGACTTACCTTCAGATCATGAAGTCTGGGACTATGTGGCAAATTATTTAGGGCAAGCGATTGCAAATTATACTTTAACTTTAGCGCCAGAACGCGTCGTACTAGGTGGTGGCGTGATGCATCAAGATCAATTATTGGATAAGATTCGTACACAAGTGGAAAAAGCGCTTGCTAATTATGTTGAATTGCCAGCAATGACAGATTATATCCAGTTACCTAAGCTAGGTGACAATGCTGGGATTACTGGTTCGCTACTATTAGCGAAACGCGCTTTAAAAGATGTAAAATAGGCAGATGATTGAAAGATAGTGAGCCTAATTTTTTTTAGGTATAGGTTCTTAAATCGGGTGAGCTAGTGAGTAGTTCCGCTAATGAAGTCAGATATATATAAGGTTGGAAGTCATCTTCCAGCCTTTTTTTGGTAGGAAGCATTTATGATTGAGATTAGCTATGGCTAAAAATGTCGTATTCGCAAGTTGAATCATTTTTAATGGATAAAATATTATGTTAACATAATATGTAAATAGAGCTGAACGTTCTATTAAAGAAAGGATGAGGCGATGAGCAAAAACATTTATCAAAAAAAGTTACAAGAGGTCATTGATGAATTAGAAACATCGAAGACTGAAGGATTGAGTGACCAGGAAGTTTCTGAACGTTTAGAAACTTATGGGGAAAATAAGTTACAAGAATCGGATAGTAAGTCTAAGTGGGAGATCCTATTAGATAATTTAAATAACATTATCGTTTATTTACTAGCCGTCGCAGCCATAATTTCAATTGCAATGGGTGATTGGATTGAAGCTATAGCCGTGATGCTGGCCGTTCTCATTTCGGTGCTGACTGGATATTTTGTAGAAACTAAAGCCCAAAAGTCTGTGGAAGCCTTGCAAAATATGGTCAATACTAGTGTACATGTGATCCGAAACGGAGAAGAGATTGAAATTGATTCTTCTCAGCTAGTCCCAGGAGACGTGATGGTTCTTGGTGAAGGAGACGCGATTGCTGCAGATGGTCGTTTGCTTACAAGCAACAACTTTGCAGTCATGGAAGCGTCATTGACCGGTGAATCTGAAGCTGTGGATAAGGACCCAGATGCGACTTACGACGAAGAAGAGTCAATTGGTGACCGGTTAAATATGGTCTTTTCAGGTACTGCAGTGACGCGTGGTAAGGCGCAAGTGATTGTAACTGGTACTGGAATGGAAACTGAAGTTGGTCGTATTTCTGAAATGATGACGGGTGAAAAGGACATGCAAACCCCGTTAGATAAAGAGGTTGACCAATTAGGTAAAGCCTTGATTGTCGTAGCTTTCATAGCAGCAGCTTTAGTAGTTGCTATTGGTTTATTCAACGGCAACCCGCCAAGCGAAATCTTACATATTGCCGTAATCCTTGCGGTAGCAGCAATCCCCGAAGCTATGCCAGCTGTTCAAACCATTACCTTATCAAATGGTATGCAGACAATGGCTAAACACCAGGCCTTGGTTAAAACACTTTCTGCAGTTGAAACCTTAGGTGCTACGTCGATCATAGCGTCAGATAAGACGGGTACATTAACAGAAAATCAAATGATGGTTGAAAGTATCATTATTAAAAATGATGTCCAATATGAAGTTTCAGGTTCAGGCTATACACCTGAAGGCGATATTACAAAAGATGCGGAAAAAGTAACTTTCGATATTGATTCAATTGAAGATGTTGACGATTTAAGCGACAACAAGGCTGTCTTATTGAAATTGATTACGGACGGTTACTTGTCATCTGATGCCCGTTTAATCGAACGTGATCAACTAGATGATGAAGAAGCAGCTGAATTAGAAGACGAAGATAATCAAGACCCATACACCATTAAAGGTGACCCAACAGATGGTGCCTTAACGGTATTAGGCCATAAAGTCGGTCTATCACCGCAGTGGGAAAAAGACAATGACTACAAACTTGTCCAAGAAATTCCATTTGATTCTGAGAAGAAATATATGGCAGCACTTTACCAATTTCCAAATAACATCCACCGCCTAATCGTAAAAGGTGCTATGGATGTGGTCCTAGACTTAGTGGCAACTGAAAACGGTGAAGAAGATTTCTGGCAAGAGAAGAATGACGACCTGACAGCAGACGGTAACCGTGTAATTGCTTTGGCTTCATATACCCTTAAAGACCAAGGAGACGCGGATAAAGTCGCTGACGACATGGAAGCTTGGTTGGACAACAATACAGACAAGTTAACTATGGACGGATTATTCGGTATCATTGACCCGCCACGTCAAGACGTGAAAGATGCTATTGCCCAAACACAAGCGGCCGGTATCCAGGTGAAAATGATTACAGGAGATCACCCAAGAACCGCATCTGTTATTGCCCGCGATATTGGGATTGAAAACCATGAAAATACCATGACTGGTAAAGAATTGGATGCGATCCATGAGGATAAAGACTTTATCGACAAAATCCGCGATGTGGCCGTATTTGCCCGCGTATCACCAGAAAACAAGTTACAAATTGTTCGTGCCTTCCAAGATTCAGGGGACGTTGTGGCGATGACAGGTGACGGGGTTAACGATGCGCCGGCCTTAAACGGTGCTGATATCGGTGTTGCTATGGGTATTCGTGGTACTGAGGTTGCTAAAGAAGCTTCTGACATGATTTTAACCGATGATGCTTTTGGTACGATTGTGGACGCGGTTCGTGAAGGGCGTATCATTTTTGAAAATATCAAAAAATACATTTCCTTCTTATTCGCATGTAACATGGTAGAGATTGTGGCAATCCTAACGACGATTATCTTTATGTTACCAATGCCAATTCAACCACTACACATCTTATTCTTAAACCTATTAGTAGATATTGGTCCAGCGATTGCTTTAGCCTATGAAAAAGCAGAAGCAAATGTTATGGAACATCCACCAAGAAATCCGGAATCTGGTTTAGTCAATAAGACATTCTTAAGTCGGATTATCATCTCAGGTGTGATTATTGGTCTAGGTGCCTTCGGGGTATTCTACCTATTCCATAATATCTTTGGTATGAGCTTAACTTATGCACAAACTGCGACATTTACTTACATGGCAATTGCGCAATTGTTCCATATCTTAAACGTTCGTCGTTTATCAGGATTTGGACTAGATAAGACCTTCTTCCAAAACAAACTACTATTAGCCGCAATGGCCTTCTCAGTAGTCCTACAATTATTGGTTGTTTATGTACCTTTCTTAAACAATGTATTTGGTACAGAACCATTGACATTAGCTACTTGGGGTATTATCCTAGCTATCGTTCTAGTTGTGACCATTATTGTATATGTAGTGAAAAAATTAGCTGGATTAAAAGATCCAGAAGCTTAAATTCATGAGTTAGTGACTATTTGAAAAAATGAATATAGCAAAAAAACGAAGATCCGCTAACTTGTGGGTCTTCGTTTTTTTGGTGTAAGTTGTTGAGTGCGATTGCCAGCAGTCTTGATTTTTTGAATATTTGCTTATTGGCAATGAAAGTCGCCTAAACTTTCAAGTCAGCTACAAGATGGTAGCCATTGTTCATGGCTAGATGGTAGCTGTCTGACGATAGCGACGGTAAATATAAGTTAGAGACATGTAGGCTAAGGCGATTAGGACTTGAATACCCATATATTGAAAGACGGTATTGAGCTGGGTTGGGCTCAAATTTTCTGCGCTTAGGATAATTTCGTCGGCCTTCACCTGCCAAATCGGGGTGGCAATCTGCGCGATTTGCTGCATGACTGGGCTGGTGAAATTGCGTGGGATAAATAGACCGGATGTAAAGGCCACTAGTAGGGAAATGGCGGTAGAACAGAAGGACACAATCCCTTTATTTGGCGCTACTGTCACGATGAAGAAGGCCATCTGTTGGATCCCAAACATGGCGACAAAGGACGACAGCAATAGGAGTTGCCCGTGACTTGAAAACAAGGTGTCAAAGCCGTAGACAAGGCCACCAACGGTCATAATCAAGAGCCACAATGCTAAACCAAAGATACTACACGCTAAGAATAGCTCGGTATTGCGCCTGCTGGTTGAAACGTCTCCTAACCGGTCTCGTTTCATGATTTCTGGATTACGCATGGAAATCATTGGAAAACCAAAGACTGTAATCAAGGTCATAATCATGGTATAAGAAGCTAGGTGGGTGAAAGACATACCAAAACCAATTGTATCGGGGTCCAGATTTGTGGACTCACTGGTAGAGACCGTAATATGATCAGCGATTGAGTCGGTGACTAGCTGTAGGGTGGTGTTGACAGCGTCTGGGTCATTGATATCAGTAGTACCAGTGTTTAGGTACTGGAAATTGCGGATATAATTGTTGATTAATATGTCGGCATAGGTTTCAACAGATGATTCAGGCCCAACCCTTTTTTCAAGGGGAATGAGGTCTTCGCCTTCAAGTAGGGCGTCGCCAAAGCCGGCAGGGATTTCCAACACATAGTTGGCGTTTTCGTAGTAAAGGGCGTCGACAATGGCTTCCTCGTCGTCAGGCAGGTCAACGATTTCATTCTGGTCACTTAAGTAGTCGACAAAATGGTCAGTCACTACATTTCCTTGGTCGTGGTTGACAAGTCCCATTTTGATTTCGACCTGGTTAAAGGAGGAATCCAAATTGTTGGAGTAAATCATACTGATGGGAATGGCCAAGGCGAATAGGATGACGATATTGATCATAATGTTGCTTCTATAAGCGTTTGCTAGCGAATAGAAGAGTTTAAAGATTTTCATAGTCGGTCCTCCTAATCCCAATGAGTGAAATGATCAGACATACCGCCGCAAGCCCAGATAGAATCATCATATTTTGATTGTATTGGGCGTAAGTTGGGTAGTTGTTTAAATAATAGAATGCGTCATTGATTAAGGCGACAGGGTTGAGTTTGTTGATAATAGGGGCATTATTGACTACCCAAACTTTCACATCGTATGACATCATCCCAGAAAGCATCCCCAAAATTAAGGGAATGACAATGGCAATCCCCATAATTAGTTCAGCTTTCTTTTTAAATACGGCCGCAAAAGCTGATCCCATCAAAATCCCAGTAATTGGTCCAAGGGTCATAAGGGCGAAAATTCGGGGCCAGTCATCGCCAAGTGGCACATCATTGAGCCAGTAAATCCCAAGCAGTATGTAGATAACCAGTAATGCTGGGACAATCCAAGTTAGGGTAATGGCCAGGTAGCGGGTGTATTTAGTTGTTGGGGAAACCGTTTCCCGCAAGGCAGTTTCAGCATAATTGGCTTCATTTTGTAGGACTAAGTTGATCCCAATACTCATATAGAAAATACATACATAGGCTAGGGCCACATAGTAGAAATTGGACCAGGCAGACACCTTCTTGTTGGCTTTACTGGTGACTAGAATGTCTTGGTCAGTATTTAGTTGATCTAGGCGAAAATTAACTTGATCTACCGCTTCCTGTGGGTCTGGCGACTGGATGGCCTGGTCAAATAGCAAAGTAAAGGCATTGGTTGATGAGGCAAAGGATTCAAGAATGGCATAGACAATGGTTGAAGTGATTGATGAGGCAGCTGATGGGGCAACTTCAAGGTCAAATTGCATTTGACTCTGGTCGTCAAACCCTACATAAATAGCCTGGCTGATAATTCCTTCACGAAGGTGGGCTTGGGCTGTTTCCTCATCTTCCATGTTAATGGCTAATAGGGGATAATCGCTTGAATCCACCACACCAGTAGCAATTTCCTCAGATTCAACCACGTCTCCAGCTTCAATTGAACCTTCAGTGGCGATATTGGCTAGTAAGTCTTTAGCTTCCGTGATTTGGTCAGCAGTGCCCTCATAGACAACCGCTACAGGAATAGCATCAAAATTTTCAGTTTGATTGTTGATTCCTTGAAAGGCCAGCATGTAGACCAAGCCGTAGACTAATGGGAAAATGAGTCCCCAAAGTAAACCTTCATTATTTCGTAAAACAATTTTAATGTTGTATAGGAGCGCATGTTTAAACATCATCCCTCAACTCCTTACCAGTGATTTCAAGAAAGACATCATTCAGTGTTGGCTTTTGAACAAATAGGTTCAGGATTTCTACTTCGGACGATTCAAGAGTTCGCATCAGGTTGACTAGGTGGTCGATCCCTTTATTAAATTGAATGGTCAGGGTGTTTTCTTTATAGGAAACGTTAGATACGTCAGCTAAACTTTCCAATTTTTCTAGTAAGTCACTTGGCATCGCAAAGATTTCAGCTGTGACAGTTTCAAAATGATTGGACATGCCTTTAATCTCATCCGCTGAACCAGTCACTAATTCCCGCCCCTTATCCATAATGGTTAACCGGTCACAAATCAATTCAACTTCTTCCATATAATGGGTGGTATAGATGATGGTTTTCCCTTCAGCCGCTAAGGACCGGATCCCATCTAAAATGTTGTTTCTTGATTGAGGGTCAACGGCTACAGTTGGTTCATCTAAAATGATCAAATCCGGTTTATGGGCAATCCCGCAAGCCAGGTTGAGCCGGCGAAGTAGCCCACCCGATAGTTGTTTAGGCCGGAACTTTCTAAATTTTTCAAGGGCTACGAAGGCGATGGCGTCGTCCACATAGGCTTTCCGTTCTTTTTTGTCTGAAATATATAAACCGCAGAAGTAGTCAATATTGCCTTCGACTGTTAATTCCTCATAAACCCCAACATTTTGCATGACTAGGCCAATACGACGCTTGATATCGTAGCGACTAGGCGCCATTTCTTCACCAAAAATCTTCACATCACCGTTATCGTATCTTAATAGGGACAGCAAGCAATTGATAACGGTCGTTTTGCCGGAACCATTGGGCCCAAGCAAGCCGTAAACCTCTCCTTCATTGACGGTCAGGTCAAAATGGTCAACCGCCACTAAATCTTTGTACCGTTTGACTAAGTCTTTGATTTCTACAATAGCCATGAAAATCTCCTCCTCAATTTTCAAAATGCAGGTTTAATTTGCAAACTTTTTATCGTGCTCTTTCTTAACCTTATTATCTAGGAAATGCTGGTGGTTTGGAATAGAGAAATGTCCCCAAGTCTGATGACAGATGTCATTGAAAAACTAACAAATTCCTATAGAATAAGGATATAGATACATAACGAGGCTAAGAAAGGGGTGGCAGGATGCGCGCACGATGGACGGAATTCGGTTTGAAGATGACTATGTTTGTAACCGTGATTGCTTTTATCATTTATGACCAAGGGGCAATGACTATGCCGATTATTGAAATGGCCTTGGCCTTTATCCTTTCCGCTCAAGTCATCGCCATCACCCAAGCGAATCAGGTTTATGAAGCTAACGGAGCTAATGAAGATAGTCTAGGGATTTTTAAGGTCCTGGGCAAAAAAAATCCTGCTGTCCAACTTGTTTTTGTGCTAGGGCAAATCATGGTATTGTCCTTTTTCTGGCCGAATTTTTTTTACTTTATGCCCATCTTTACCTTTGATTTTTACGTTGGCAAACTAAAACACCTGCTATTGCTTATAGTACCTATGATAATTTTAGGCAGTCTCATTGACTTGCCAGTGGCTTTAGTTATTACAATCACTGGTATTAGCATATTGACTGCCTACTTACATACTTCTATTCAAACGGCCATGAATTTTGAAACAGATGCCTACCAACAAATTGACCAACTAAGTGCCGTCAATAATCGTTTTCGCCAAGAGCAACAACATCTGATTGCTGTCCAAGACCAACAATCTGAAGAACAAGTCAGACTTGAACGGAAGCGGATTGTCGATGAAATTCATGATATCTTAGGTCACCAACTATCTTCAGCTGTGATCCAAATCGGCGCGTTGGAATATATGGTTAAAGACGGACAAGCCAAAGAAAGTCTAGGTCAAGTGAAAGACGTTTTGAATACCTCAATGGCCAATATCCGAGCGGTTATTCATGCTGAACATGCCTCAACCATCCAACTAGACCAAGAATTAACTCGACTCACGCAAGATTTTACTAAAGCCCCCATTCAATTCACCTATAAGAATACCCGCCCCCTAACCAATCAAGATGCCCACTCTATTTTGAATATCGTTAGGGAAGGGCTGACCAACATTAATAAACATTCAAACGCTACAAAAGTCCAACTTCGCTTTACAGAAAATGTCGATAAGTGGACCTTATTGCTGGCGGATAATGGTCAGGGGATTAGTCCCGATACGAGTGGTGGCGGGATTGGTATTATGAATATGGAAGAGCGGGTCCAACAACTGGGCGGTAAACTCCATATTTCGACTGATAACGGCTTTCGGATTTTTATCACCATTCCCTTTAAGGAGGATTTAAACCATGAAAATACTACTCGTTGATGATGACTTACTGGTCACTTCTGGGATTGAAATCATTCTAAAGGCCAAGGCCGCTGACTTAGATTTACCACTAACGATTGTGGGCATTGCCGCTGACGGACAGGAGGCAGTGGCTTTATATGAAGAAACTGCACCCGATATTGTCTTGATGGATATCCGGATGCCTGTGATATCAGGGATTGAAGCGGGTAAGCAGATTTTAGACCAAGACCCACAAGCACGGATCATCTACCTGACTACCTTTTTAGAAGACGACTATATTATCGATGCCTTAAAAATTGGGGCCAAGGGTTATCTACTCAAAACCGATTATGAGTCCTTGATTCCAGCTATTGATGCAGTTATCCGCGGACAACGGGTCTTTGGCGATGAAATTGTGGCCAAGATTCCTGGTTACCTAGCTCAATGTCAAACTGCCAAAAAGGTAGACCCACTGCTTGCTGACTTAAAGGAAAAAGAAAAGACCCTGATTTATTGGGTGGCCCAAGGATTGAACAACAAGGAAATCGCCCAAGAAATGCACTTTTCAGAAGGGACAATCCGCAACTATTTATCAGAAATCTTGGATAAATTGGATGTGCGGGACCGAACCCAGTTAGCGATCTACTACTTCAAAAATATGGAAGGTGTGGATTAGGGTAGGCATTCTTATCCGTATTGTTTGCTTTAAATTTCATGTAAGCAGATTTGAGGGCACCACAGGACTGTTTAATTTGACCTATTTCGCGGATAAAATTTTGGGGTTGTCAGCAAGACTGTGGCACCCTTTTTCCCTAAAAGGTCTTGGGGCATTTCGTTGATTCAATAAGTTTGATAGTGTATACTAAACACTTGTAAAGGAAAACTGCTTGACAAATTTTAGACAGATAGAAGAGGCTTAGATGGAGATTCAAAAAACAAATGAAATGAATACCCTGTTGATTTTCTATGGGGATTTATTAACTGAAAAACAACGTGTTTATATTGAACTGTACTATGCTGAGGATTTTTCTTTAGGGGAAATCGCAGAACATTTTGATGTGTCAAGACAAGCAGTTTATGATAACATTCGCCGGACAGAAAAGAGTTTGTTGAAGTATGAAAACCATTTGCATTTAGCGCGTGATTATTATGCCCGTGAAGCGGTAGGGGAAAAAATGGCTACTTATGTAGCAGAAAAATACCCAGATGATACGCAACTAGCGGACTATATGAAGCAATTAATTGCAATCGATAACCGTGATGAAGCAAGTGAAGAATTTTAACAAATATAGGTCCGAATTGAATGCTTAAGATGAATGAATAAATAAGGAGTGTTACCAAGAATGGCTTTCGAAAGTTTATCGGATAGGCTACAAGGCGCTGTCCAAACGATGGGTAAGAAGGGTAAAATTACCGAGGGCGATTTAAAAGAAATGATGCGTGAAGTGCGTCTGGCTTTACTAGAAGCTGACGTGAACTTTAAAGTCGTGAAAGACTTTGTGAAACGTGTCAATGAACGTGCGCTAAACAGTGAGGTATTGCAATCACTATCGCCAGCGCAACAAGTCGTGAAGATTGTTAACGACGAATTAACTGACTTAATGGGTGGAGAACACGAAGATATTCAATTCGCAACCACACCACCAACCGTGATTATGATGGCGGGGCTTCAAGGTGCCGGGAAAACAACTACCGTTGGTAAGTTAGCAGCTTTCTTGAAGAAAAATGACCACAAGAAACCCTTGCTGGTAGCCGGCGATATTTACCGTCCAGCGGCTATCAACCAGTTACAAACAATCGGTCAACAATTAGACTTACCAGTCTTTACTTTGGGTGACCAAGTAAGTCCAGTTGAGATTGCGACTCAAGCGATTGAACATGCTAAAATGAATGGCCATGACCTAGTCTTCATCGATACGGCCGGTCGTCTACAAATTGACGAACGGTTAATGACTGAGTTAAAAGATATAAAAGCAGCCGTTAATCCGGATGAAATCTTATTAACTGTTGACTCGATGACTGGTCAAGAAGCAGCCAACGTTGCTAAGGCCTTTGACGAAGAGTTGGATATTACAGGGGTTGTCTTAACAAAATTAGATGGTGACACCCGTGGTGGTGCGGCCTTATCTATCGTTTCTGTAACTGGTAAACCGATTAAATTTACGGGTACTGGTGAGAAATTAAACGAGATTGAGCGCTTCTACCCAGACCGTATGTCTAACCGAATTTTAGGTATGGGGGATATGTTAACCCTTATCGAGAAAGCCCAAGCTGAGTTTGATGAAAATGAAGCAGAAGCGATGGCAGCTAAGATGCGCGAAAATACCTATGACTTCAATGACTTCATCAAAAATATGGACCAAATGAATAAGATGGGTTCAATGAAGGATATCTTGAAGATGATTCCAGGTATGAATAAAATGGGTAACTTGGACGACTTAAATGTTGATCCAAAACAAATGGCACAAACCAAAGCCATGATCCAATCTATGACCCCGTATGAGCGTGAAAATCCAGATTCTATCAACCAATCACGCCGCCGTCGTATCGCCAAAGGGTCAGCGACTACACTGCAAGAAGTGAACCGTTTAATTAAACAATTTAACGAGTCACGTAAAATCATGTCAGCTATGTCTAACGGCAACATGGGCGCTCTTCAAAACATGATGGGTGGCCTAGGTGGCGGTGGCTTCGGTGGATTTGGAGGCGGTGGCAACCGTAACCAGAACCGCGTCGCTGAATTACAAGCCAAACAAATGGCCCGCAAGCTGAAAAAAGCTAAGAAAAAAGGGAAGTAAACCTATTTTCGACCCCAGGGGAAAATAATTTTGCCCTGTAAAGAGAAAATACTTTACAAGCTGAATAAAACTTGTTATCATAA
>NZ_JBOEQF010000067.1:0-11225 GCF_050689315.1 Aerococcus sp. L_32 | reverse complement strand
TTCAACTTATTTTTCTCTCATTTTTTATCCGAATAACACTTTGTGCATATTAAAACAGAATATAATCTTTAATTTTAAGAGTTTTGTACGTTAATAAACCCATATTTCACAAATCAATTATATTAAAGTTCGTAAATTAAAAAATAGAAAAGATACTGATTTCTAACCAATTAGTACATATATTGTCCTTTCTAAATTTTATAAGTTATAATTTTATAAAAAGATGTGTAAGGGGATGGGAACATGAAATTGTATATGAGGCAAAAGTTATTTTCGTTGAAGCAGGATTTTAATATTTACGACCACAATCAAACACCCCTGTTTCGTGTATCTAGCAAATTATTTTCAGTTGGTCGCCAATTACGGATTTATGATGCCCTAACAGATGAGGAACTGGCTTATGTTAAAGAATCGCCTTTTCGCTTTTTAACCCAACTAAAGGTCTACAAAGGCAATGATTATATAGCTACTATCCAACAAAAAATGACTTTATTTAAAACCAAAATGGCCATTCAAGATATTGGATGGACAATTCAAGGAGACCTTTTAGGTTGGCAATATGTCATTAAAAATGAAAAAAATCAGACAATTGCGGAGGTTAAAGCAAAAATGCTATCTTGGTCAGATACGTTTGAAATTACGATTGATGATACTCAAGTAGACCCCATTATTGTGCTTGCGATCATCCTTGCGATTGATACCATCCGTGACAAGCAACAATCTGGTTGAGAAACGTAAAAATGATGACCGGTAACTAAGCTGAAATCGCTATAATAGAGGTGTACTGGAAACACATCCCAACAATTTTCAGTACATCAATTCACTTTAGCTCAACAGCTAAAACATTTTTCTTCATCACGAACAGGCCTGCTCTCATTCCAGGCCTGTTTTTTATGGATAAATTTCAGAAATTGCTTATGGTAGAATGTAGAAAAAACAGTCTAAAGTAGGTGAAATAATGAAGATAATGTTAGTAGAAGATGATTTAGTGATTGCCCAAAGTTTGGCCACCGCCTTAAATAAGTGGCAATATGAAACTATCATTACAGAAAATTTCGAAGATATCCTTGGTGAATTCAAACGCCATAACCCACAATTAATTTTAATGGATTTGAACTTGCCTAATTATAATGGCTATTTTTGGACCCAGGAAATTCGCAAGCTTTCCCAAGTACCCATTATTTTTATTTCCTCAGTTGGCGAACCGGTTGATATGGTGATGGCGATTCAAATGGGCGCTGATGATTATATTACAAAACCAATCGATATGCAGGTTACAGTAAGTAAGATTCAAGCTTTGCTTAGAAGAACCTATACCTTTTCTATGGAAGTAGATACCAATACTTATCAACTTGTGGGGGCAATACTTGATACCAATAAAGCTAAAGTTACTTTCAACCAGTCTGAAGTTAGCCTCACCTTTACCGAACTACAAATTCTTCTGGTCCTATTTCAAGCCAAGGGGGACTATGTAGCCCGTGAGAAGATTTTAGATTTCTGCTGGCAAAATGATCAATTTATTGACGACAATACTTTAGCTGTAAATATGACTCGGATTCGCAAAAAATTGCGGCAAATTGGCTTAGATAATTTTATTCAAACAAAGAAAAACTACGGTTACCGCATCAAAGTAGAACCATCTTAAAAGCCTAATATTTAATCAATAATAACAGATAAGAAAAGAGAGGTAACCTATAAATGAAACAATTGATTCAGCGGTTTATCCGCCAGGAAGGCATGACCCTGCTCTTTTTGTCCATCATTTTCGCTACTATCATACTGATATTTTTTTTGTTTGACTTATCTAAGTCAGCATTAGAATTATTACTATGGTTACTCTTCATTATCAGTATCATTTATTTTACGGGTCGCATGATATATCAAAAGGAACAGAGAAATTTACTAGCTGAGAATGAAGCTTTAAAAACGCAAATAAATACGAATAAGAATAATGCACTCCAACAACAAGCTGATACGGAGGAATACTTTTTAATGTGGGTGCATCAAATGAAGACCCCTATTACCGCTAGCCAACTTGTCCTCGACCAATCAAGTGAGCAAAGCGCCAATTACTTAAAACAAAATATGGTAGAGATCGAAAACTATACCAATATGGCATTGCATTATTTACGACTAGTCAATCCCGACCGTGACCTGACATTTACAAAAGTCTCACTAGACGCAATCATCCGGCCTTTAATCAAGAAATACCGTGGACAATTTATTCACCAACAAGTGAAATTACATTATGAAACCATTAACGAATCGATTGTAACTGAAGCTAATTTGACTAGTTTAATGATCGAACAGATTTTAAATAATGCCTTAAAATATACGCATAATGGTGATATTTGGATTCAATTTGACGCCCAAAATATGCTGTTAACAATTAAAGATAATGGCAAAGGGATTCGGGAAAGTGACCTGCCAAAGATATTTGACAAGGGTTTTTCGGGCTTTAATGGTCAGTTGAATGAAAAATCATCCGGTATCGGTTTATATTTGGTTAAAACAATTGCCACACGGCTAAACCAGCGCGTCACTGTCACTTCCACTGTGAATGAAGGCACAACTTTTACCATCTATTTACACCAACGTATCCTCTCTATTTATTAAAAAATACCTTTATTGAATGAACCTTACAATTTTGTAAGGTTTCTTTCTTGCTTTGTAAGAATAGATAAATGTAGTCATGGCTTATCTTCGGCATAATATAACTATAAACAAGATCGTCACATGACAAGGAGGAAATCACATGTTACTAGATGTAGCAAACATTAAAAAAGTATATAAAACAAAGGGGAATGAAACAACTGCCCTACAAAACATCGACTTTGCCGTGAATGAAGGTGAATATGTCGCAATCATGGGGGAATCTGGTTCAGGTAAATCGACCCTATTAAACATCATTGCCACTTTTGATAAAGCCACTGAAGGTAAAGTAAACTTAGCTGGCCAAGACCTAGCAACCATTAAAAGTAAGGAAATTGCCCAGTTTCGTCGGGAAAAATTGGGTTTCGTTTTCCAAGATTTTAACGTATTAGATACTTTCTCAAATAAAGACAATATCTTACTACCATTGGTCTTATCCAATGTACCCGTAGGTGAAATGGAAAAACGCCTAGAAAAAATTGCTCAACCACTTGGTATCACTAATTTATTAGATAAATTCCCATACGAAATTTCTGGTGGACAACGGCAACGGGTGGCTATCGCCCGAGCAATCATCACCCAACCCAACTTATTATTAGCGGACGAACCAACGGGTGCTTTAGATTCTAAATCGTCAGAGCAAATTCTAAATATATTCAAACAAATCCATCAAAGTGGTAACACTATCCTAATGGTTACCCACTCAATCCCCGCTGCAGCAAGCGCCGGACGGGTACTTTTCATTAAAGATGGGGTTGTCTACCACGAATTATACCGCGGTGAAGCTACTGACCAAGAGATGCGCGAACGGATTGCAGAAAGTTTAACCATGTTAACGAATCGAGGTGTGTAACATGCGCCTAGGTATGCTAACAAAACTTGCAGTGACAAATATTAAAAATCGTGCCACTGTGTACTTTCCCTACTTTCTATCCTTTACCTTATTGATGGGTTTGGAATATATTATGGCATCCTTAATGACCAATGATTTTGTTCAAGAGCGCAATGCACAACTACCAACAATCATTGCCTTTGCCATTTTCCTATCTACGATTTTAATTACTATCTTTACCATTTATGCCAATAATTTCATTCAAAAACAAAGGCGACTGGAATACGGTTTATACACCGTCCTCGGTCTAGAGCGTAAGCATATTTCACTGATGATGTTGATTGAACAATTCATCTTATGGATCACTAGTACTGTCCTAGCCACAGGTATCGGTTTTATTTTTGGAAAAATGGTCTTCATCATGATCAACAAACTGATGAAAGACACCGGTGCCACCCTAATGGATTATCCATTCTCACTGGGTGTTGCTGGTTATACAGTTGCTGTCGGTGGTTTAATTATGTTCTTCGTGTATCTGATCAATAATATTCGTCTAAGTCGGATGCAAGCAACAGAATTATTACAAGAGAAAAAAGCTGGGGAAAAAGAACCTAAAGCAAATATTTTCGTTCTACTTATTGGTTTGGTGGCAATGGGGGCTGGTTACTATTTTGCCCTAACAATCACAAACGCTATGAGTCAATTGCCACTCCTATTTGGTACAATTCTACTAATTAGCATCGGTACTTACTGCCTATTTATCAGTCTTTCAATTCTTGTTTTAAAAGCCTTACAGAAAAACAAGAAACACTACTATAAGCCAGAAAACTTTTTAATGATTTCAGGCATGTTATATCGGATGCGGGCAAATGCCGTTTCACTAGCATCTATCGCCATCCTTTGTACAGGTATCATCGTTACTGTTGGTACAACCCTATCCCTATACATGGGGATGTCATCTATTATTGAAGGTGCAACCCCTCGCCAATTTGAATTGACTTATATTGTGTCAGAAAATGGTGAACAGGAAAAACTTACTGAGGAAGATTTTCTTAATGATATGTCTAACTACTTAGGTGAAGACATCAACACAAGCTTCGCATCAGGCTATGACCTAACCATGATTGGTGCCCGCTTTAATGACGGTGTTTTCCAGCCAGAAAGTGGTGAACCAGAATGGCTCGCTTACTTATTACTCACAACAGTGGATGACTTTAACGAACTGTACGGAGAAGATTACCAACTTGAAGAAAACCAAGCGCTGTATGCTAGTCAAATCAAAAATGCAAAAGAGTTAGACCAGATCACCCTATTAGCTGATGATGACAACAAACAAGTATTAGACTTACAAGCTATCGATGAAACCTACATGCCAACCAATTATGTTGGCGACATTATGTACCTAGTTGTCCCTAATGAAGACGTCCTAAATGAAATCCGCGAAAACTTCTTAATCAGTGTCTATGGTAGTGACGAACCAGTTAAAGCTGAGCCTAGTCAAAGTCTCTATTTTGATGTAGATGATGAAGCACAAGCCAAAGAAATTGAACAAATGATTGCGGATAACCGTATTGCAGTAACAATCGGTAACCATACTTATCGTATCTCTTCAAAACAAAGTATGACTAAAGAACTATACAGCTTAAATGGTGGTTTCTTATTCCTGGGGATGATTGTGGGTATCGTACTCATTATCGGTACAATCTTAATGCTTTACTTTAAGCAAATTTCAGAAGGTTATGATGACAAAGAAAAATTCGATATCATGGGCCAAGTTGGACTACCCGATAGTTTAATCAAGCAAACCATTCAAAAACAAGTCTTTTGGATATTCGCCCTACCAAGTATCGTAGCAGTCTTAAATGCCGTCATGGCACATAAAATTGTCATGTCCTTATTACGAACACTAGGCCTAATCGCCCCTACAACCGTACTTACAGCATATGGTATTGTGATTGTCGTATTCATCGCAATCTATGCCATCTGTTACCTCATTACCTCTAAAATGTACTACGCGATCATTAAGAAAGAAATGTAAATAACCAGATTTTAAAAAATAGACTAACTTAACCATTCATCTACGGCTTAAGTTAGTCTTTTTACGATATAATATGTTTAGAGATTTTATATATTATTAATAAAGGTGAGGTAATATGATAAAGAAAAAGTTCAATGAACTCAATCTAAGAGATAATTTTGAATTTCAAGTGTTTGTTTCTTCAGAACTATCCACTTCAAAAAGTAATGGAATCCAATTTATAAACCTTTCTGAGAGTTATCCAGGATATTTGAAAAAAGAAGGTAATGATATAATTCTAGATTTATCAACGATTTTGATGAAACCTAGTGCACAAGATAAAGTTTCTACTTCTAATTTGGACGAAGTAGAAACTAACGATGATTTAGGTCCTTTATACGCCACAACATGGGACGGAAACATACAATTCATCATTAGAAAGTATTTTCGTTCAAAATCTAATCAGACTTTTATGTTTAATGCTGCATCATACGGAGGTACATCCTCTTTTGTGATTACGGATATCTCTTTCGCTTCACAATTTATGTTATCTTCTTTGGTTTATAAAGCACAACTATCTCTAGACTTTATACATGAATGGTTTTCGTTATATAAAATACAAGATGAATTTCTTAGCAACTCTTACAGCCCATCACTAATATTTAATGATTTATTTTTTAAAGATATCAGATTTTCCTTCTCATTAAATAGTGAAGGAAAAAATCATATGACCCAAAGAATTCAGACAATTAAACTTAACTCTATCATAGTTATTGAATTGGATACTCCTCAAAATAGAGATTTTATATTTGATTTAGCTATACAATTTAGAAATTTATTTCAATTGATTCTAGATAAGGATATAGGATTACATAGGATTATTTTAAATGAGAATAAATCATTAACAAAGAACATTCGTGAACCTAAAGATGAGCGTGAGAATTGGTTTATCTCACAATCTTATTTACCAAAAGTACCTGATTATACTAAACATTCTTTTGAAATTTTATACAGAGACATCCAACATGAGTTTGATAGTGTTCTAAAAAGATATTTTGCTTCTGAAAAAATAAGGGAACTAACTAGTCGCTATCTAATTACAAAACAATTTAGAACTCCTGTCATTTCCGCCTTTCTAACACTATCGGCTGGGGTTGAAAACTACTTTAATGGTGAGGTATTTACTAATGGGACTAAAGTAAAAAGTTTTGAGACTAAATTGAATAAACTATTTAACTTTTCTTGGGATAGCAATCCAAATACCAAAGATATAATTAAAATAATTAAAGATAATAGGGACTACTATATACATGGCCATAAAAAAGAGAAAAAATTAAATGAATTAGATTTGATTCCAATATACCAAGAATTTCAAAAAGCTATACGTAATTATCTACTAAATGAATTGTGTGATAACTTACCAAAATAAGTACGTATTAGTAGAACTCTTTTATTAGATTATATTTAATTGAGTATGATAATATTATGACCAAACATACTCTAATTTCCCTAAGCAGAAAGAATAGATATCTAGTCTTATCTTGCTGCTAAAGACATTTTTTTTACAATATGAATAAGCTATCGGACATAATTGAGAACAGCATTAAGTGTCATTAATTAAATAGCAGATTTTTGTGTTTTAAATAACTTTTAATTCACAATATGTGATAGTAAATTCATTTTATACGAACTTATCTAAACTACGTATTTTTCAAGAGAATAGGTGCAAAGTAGAAGCTAAATGTAGATAAAATTATATATTCTGTTAATTAGTTTTATAGAATAAGAGAAGTAGTTTACCAAAAAAATAGACCAACTTAACCATTCATCTGTGGCCTAAGTTAGTCTATTCCTGTCAATTGAAGTTAAACTTCTACAACATCTTTAATTAATTGGTAAATGAATTTCTCTGCATCAAACACTTGCAGGTCATCCACTTTTTCACCAAGACCGATAAATTTAACTGGAATATCCATCTCATAGCGAATCGCAAAGATCACGCCACCCTTGGCAGTTCCGTCAAGTTTGGTTAAGACAATACCATCAATATCTACAGTCTTATCAAACTCTTTAGCCTGTACTAATGCATTTTGACCAGTTGTTGCATCTAATACCAATAAAATTTCATGTGGTGAACCAGGTAATTCCCGAGTTAAGATACGTTTCATTTTATCTAATTCGTTCATTAGATTAATTTTAGTCTGTAAACGTCCAGCTGTATCTACTAATAAGTAGTCGTAGCCACCTTCACGCGCAGTTTTAGCAGCGTCAAAAGCCACAGAAGCTGGGTCCCCTTGCGCTTTACCAGTCACAATTGGTACATCAATACGACGTGCCCATTCTTCTAATTGCTCAATCGCACCCGCACGGAACGTATCCCCTGCAGCAAGCAAGACTTTTTTACCATCTTGTTTTAATTGGTAAGCCATTTTCCCAATGGTAGTCGTTTTGCCGACACCATTAACTCCAACAAATAAAACAACTGTTGGACCGTCTGGATTTTCATTGATTTCAACATTCGGTTCGCCACCTTTGTCGTAAATCTCCACCATTTTTTCAATGATGACATCTTTTACTTGTTCACCTGAACTAGCACCGCGACGTTGTACTTCCTCACGTACTGCGTCAGATAAGGCAAGTGTCATGTCAAAACCAACATCAGAAGAAATGAAAGTTTCTTCTAAATCATCAAAAAACTCATCATCCACTTGGCGGAAACCAGCAAACAATTCATTCATACGGTCAGAGAAAGAACGTCGTGTCTTCTCAACACCTTTATCGTACTTTTCAAAGACAATCTGATCTTGACTAGGCGACTCAGCTTGACGCTGTTGCTCAACAATCTCATCCTCACCCGTAAACGCGCGTTTAATACGGTCAAATAATCCCATCGTATCACTCCTTTACTAAAATAAAAATCTCATATGTCATCGTAAAATTATAAGTTAAGGTGTATATTAACTAACTTACTTATATCGTATCGTAAAAGTAACAATCCTGACTAAAATCAATTTTAAAAACTGGCCACTGAAAAACTATTAAAATAGATTTCCGAATGTAAGCTGAAGCCTTATAACATCTTCCCTTAACGTCTGAACTTCCAGTATTTTATCATGGTTTTAGTCATCTGTTTCAAAGAAAACAAAATGGTCAATTGCTTTAGCGACCCCGTCATTTTCATTCGAGTCTGTGATGTAGTCAGCAAACTCTTTTACATCTGATCGACCATTTTCCATCACTACAGATGTGCCTGCCCACTTAAGCATAGCTAGGTCATTCTCCTCGTCACCAATTACCATCACTTGGTCTTTAGTTAATTCTAAAATATCAGCTAAATGACTCACACCAGTTCCTTTATCAATCCCTTTAGGCATGATTTCTAATTGGAAAGGATGACTACGCATCACTTCGAAATCTTCAAACACCCAGTCCGGAATTTGATCAATCACACTTATTAAATGATCAGTTTCTGTATTCACAACTACTTTAAAAATAGCCGTTTCTGGATCTAAATTGTCCATATCAAATTGTTTAAACGGTAAGAAGTTCATCGTTTCTTGGTAGAGACCCGGATGATTTTCAGGGAATGGGAATTGGTAAACTGCATCAATTAATACCGCTTCAAGTGGCAATTCTAGAGACGCCATCACGTCATATAATGCTTTAGCTTCCGCCATTGACATGGTCACTTGGCTAGCTACTTTGCCGGTTTTATTTTGAATAACTAACCCGCCGTTATAGGTGATAGAATAATGATCCGCTGTATTGGTTGCTAAAGTATCCAAGAAATTTTGGATCGCTTCAAGTGGTCGCCCAGTACAAATGGCGACATCCACACCGTTATCAATCGCCTTGCGGATCATTTCACGGTTACCCTCACTAATCGTCTTATCATTCCGTAACAAAGTGCCATCTAAATCAATTGCAATTAATTCAATCATAATGCCCTCATATTTCTGTTCAATATTTTTACTAAATTACTTACATTTTGCCACATTTCCCCATGAAAAACGAATAATTCCTTTTTAATTTGATTATTCTAGTAATTTCTCATCAAATTCTTCTAAACGAACGGCCGCCAATTTAGACACACCAGAATCCTGCATGGTCACCCCGTACAAGATATTTGCTGACTCCATTGTCCCCTTACGGTGGGTAATCACAATAAATTGCGTCTTATCCGCAAATTCACGTAAAAACCGACCGTAACGAGCTACATTGGCTTCATCAAGCGCCGCTTCCACCTCATCTAAAATAGAAAAAGGTACAGTTTTAACGTCTAGAATCGCAAACAATAAGGCAATTGCAGTTAAAGCTTTCTCCCCACCTGATAATAAGGATAGGTGTTGCAGCCGTTTCCCTGGCGGTTGAGCTTCAATATCAATTCCTGATTCTAACAGATTATCTGGCTTGGTCAATTTCAGACTCGCCCGGCCACCACCAAATAATTTAGGAAAGATATCTTCAAAAGCATCCCGAATAGCAATAAAGGCTTGTTCAAACCGTTCAGCTACCTCTTCATCCATTTCAGAAATTGTTTGATAGAGTTTTTCTTTGGCAGCCAATACGTCATCTCTTTGTTTTTGCATAAAGGTAAACCGTTCATTCACTTCTTCAAACTCATCAATGGCTGCTAAATTAACCGGTCCAATTTGTTCAATTTCTTTTTTCAACTGACGAACTTTCAAGGATGCTGATTCCATAGACATGGTTAATTCTGACGTCGCTCTTGCCCGTTCAAAGGTCAGACCGTATTCTTCCCGAAGGTGAGTTAAATGGTTATCAATCGATACTTCATATCGAGAAGCTGTTGCCTCCACCTTAGCTTGTTTTTCAAGCAAGTCTTGGAGATGTGTGTTCATCTCTTGGACTTCTTGGTCTAAGGCATCAGCCTTATTCTGCGCCTCATTGCGGACTTTTCGGACCGCTTTTAATTGAGCTTCACAATCTTTCTGCGCTTTCACAGCTGCTTGATAGTCAGCATCCAAGGTGCCAGAAGTTTCAGAATTGGATAAAATAGCTTCACGCATCAATTTAAGTTCCGCTTCTACTTGGCTTACCTGATTTTCTTTTGCTGCTAATTCAGCTTCTTGACCTGCTAATTGACTTTCAACTTGAGTATATTGCGATTGCATGACCGCTAAATCTGTTTCAGCAGCCTGCAATTGCCCTTGTAATTGCACCCTTTTTTCAGCCTTATCAGTAGCGGACAAGTTCATATCCTCAATCAGATTTTTCAATTGATCTACTTGATCGTCAACAACTTTTAAGTCCGCTTCTAACTTGGCTTTTGCTTTTTCTTGTTTCGCCTTCGTTTTTGAAGCAGAAGCTTGCAGGCTTTCACCAGTTTTTAAAACTTCAGTTAAATCAGCAATTTGCCCGGTTAACTGGTCAATGTGACTCGTTAAAGTCCGTTCACTAAAGCGTGCTTCATCCCCTTGTGCTTTAATTGTTTCAAGCTCTTTCACCATCTCTTCAGATACTTGTGACGCTTGGTGCATCTCTTCTTGCAAGTTGGTTACGGTTGCGGTCAAGGTCTTGATTTCCTGACTTAAATGATCGATGTCCGTTTTCCGGGACAATAAACCAGCATTGTTATTCCGTTTCGTTGCCCCACCAGTCATTGACCCACCAGCGTTAATCACATCTGATTCAAGGGTCACAATCCGGTAGCGAGAATACAGTGCTTTAGCAATCGCACGAGCATTATCAAGATTGTCAGCG
>NZ_JBOEQF010000066.1:0-11377 GCF_050689315.1 Aerococcus sp. L_32 | reverse complement strand
CTAGATGACGTTATCATTGAATATATGGACGACTATAAAACAGTTGGTTATCTTTATGAGGGATACGTCGGTAATGTAGATTCTGTAAAATCTTACTATGATGTCAGCATGCAAATGCTAAACGGTGAATACTTTACCCAACTATTCCAAGGTGATCAACCTATCATTACAAAAGCACATAATGGTTCGCCAACTTATTATGGTAGCCATGCAGATGTCATTAATGCACAAATCGGTACAGGTTGCCAAATTTATGGTGAAGTGGAACATTCTCATATCTTCCGTAACGTGGAAGTGGCACCAAATGCTAAGGTAGAAGATTCTATCATTTTCCAAAGTGCGAAAATTGGTAAGGGTGCAAGTATAAAATATGCTATTTTAGACAAAAAAGTTGAGGTAGAGCCGGGTGCAGTCATCATTGGAACACCGGAAAAACCTGTTGTGATTCCAAAAGGGACCTATGTCGCTGCATCAGACGAGACATTCCAACACCCAGCTTATAAGTTTAAAAAAGTCAAAGGATTTTAAGTAATAGATAAAGAGACGAGAGAAGGGTGATCATATGAAAGTTTTATTTGTCGCCGCTGAGGGTGCGCCGTTCTTCAAAACGGGTGGGCTTGGTGATGTTGCCTATGCCTTGCCAAAAGAATTGCGCAAACAAGGTGTTGATATCAGAGTGGTATTGCCGTATTACACACAAATGCCTGAAAGATTCAAGGAGCAACTGACTGAAATCACCCATTTTAGAGTTGAATTAGGTTATAAATCAGCCTATGTTGGGGTAAAAACGCTAACACTTGATGGCGTTCAGTATTACTTTATTGATAATTTAGCGTATTTTGACCGAGACCAACTGTACAGCCAAAATGACGATGGTGAACGGTTTGGATTTTTTGATATCGCAGTGGTTGAAATGATGGAACAAGTGGATTTTATACCAGATATCATTCATGTAAATGACTGGCAAACAGCAATGATTCCTGCCTTATTAGTGGATCGATACCATTGGGTAGATAGCTACCGAAATATCCGCAAGGTACTAACTATCCATAACATTCGTTTCCAAGGTTGGCAAAATGAATCTGTCTTAAAAGATATTTTTAACACCACCTATGCTTTATACCATGAAAATGGGGTTAAAAAGGAAGGTCAAGTAAACTATCTTAAGGGCGGTATTAATTTCTCTGACAAGGTAACAACAGTTAGTCCGAATTATGCCCGCGAAATTCAGACACCTGAATTTGGTGAAAAACTAGACGGTGAATTACGTTATAATGCTTGGAAGTTATCAGGCATCATTAATGGGATAGATTATGAACAAAACAATCCAGAGACGGATCCTAATTTAGTTGAAAATTATGATGCATCAACAGTTCAAACTGGTAAAGCAGCCAATAAACGAGCCTTACAGGAACGAGTTGGCCTAAGTGTAGACCCGGATGTTGCTTTACTTGGGGTAGTTACGAGATTAACTGATCAAAAGGGTATGCAGTTGTTACAAGAAAAAGCTGAATATCTACTCACAAATTTCAATATTCAAATTGTTGTGTTGGGTACCGGTGATGAAGCGTTTGAGAACTCATTCCGTTATTTTGAATGGAAGTATCCCGGGGAATTCTGCGCATATATAGATTTTGATGTCGAATTAGCCCAGCAAATTTATGCAGGGTCTGATATGTTCTTGATGCCTAGTGCATTTGAACCGTGTGGCTTATCTCAAATGATTGCCATGCGTTACGGTACTTTACCAATTGTCCATGAAACAGGGGGCTTATCAGATACCGTTAAACCATACAATCAATATACTGGCGAAGGTAACGGCTTCTCATTTAACATCTTTACTGGGGATGTTTTCGCTCATATTATCCAATATGCCTTGGATATTTACGAAAACCAACCGGATGTATGGTTCCAATTGATTTACCAAGCCATGGCGACAGACTTTAGATGGACTGAACCGGCTAAGGATTATATCCGTTTATACGAAGACTTGTTATAATTTTTGAAAATGATTTAAGCTTGCTAGCCAATTATTTTGGCAAATTGAATATTTTCATTACATAGGATGATTACTGAGGTTGAGACACATAGGTTTCAACCTCTTTTCCTATTGTATAGAGCCTCATTTTTATGATAAGATAGCTCATAATACATTAAAATTGGATTGGAATGAAATGAAAAGATGAAAGTAGTAAAATTTGGAGGTTCATCAGTTGCATCAGCTGAACAACTGGTGAAAGTGAAAGATATTGTAATTGGTGACGTCGACCGTAAAGTGGTAATTGTTTCCGCACCTGGTAAACGGGATAAGGATGACATCAAGGTGACCGATTTATTAATTGACTTGGCTGCTGAAATCTTGCACGATAGTGAAAATGCATCAGCTACTTTTAATAAAATTGTAGACCGCTTTAGAGATACAGCTGAAGGGTTAGAAATGAATCTAGCCATTATTGATGACATTTCCAACCAATTAAATGAATTAATTAGTTCGGATATCACAGACCAACCAGCTTATTTTGTGGATGCGATTAAAGCCTTTGGTGAAGATGCAAATGCGCAATTAATTGCCGCTTATTTCTCTGGATTAGGTTATGAGGCCTCTTACTTAAATCCTCAAGATGCAGGCTTGTTCTTATCAGATAATCCTGGTCAAGCGCGGGTCTTACCAGAGTCTTACCAAAATTTATACAAATTACGCGAACGTGATGGTATCATCGTCATCCCTGGTTTCTTTGGTTACACGAAAGACGGCAAATTAGTTACATTCTCTCGCGGGGGTTCTGATATTACTGGTGCAATTGTCGCAAACGGTGTCAAAGCTTCAATGTATGAAAACTTTACCGACGTTTCGTCTATTTATGCCGCAAATCCTGGAGTAGTCCATAATCCTGTCGCGATTGAGCAGCTGACATATTCAGAAATGCGTGAATTATCTTACGCTGGATTCTCCGTTTTCCATGATGAAGCTCTGCAACCAGCATTCATCGCTGATATTCCTGTAGCGGTAAAAAATACTAATGAACCACAGGCACTAGGCACTTTGATTACCCGAACACGTCCAAAAAATAAACTAGCGATTTCAGGTATTGCATCAACAAGCGGATTTGCCTCTGTTTACATAAAAAAATATATGATGAATAGAGAGGTTGGCTTCGTTCGTCGCGTCTTATCTGTCCTTGAAAAATATGACGTTTCATTCGAACATATCGTATCTGGTATCGATGACATCGATGTTATTTTTAAAGAAGATGCCTTATCGAAAAAAGAATTCGAAGAAATGGTAGCTGAAATCAAAGCTGAAACAGCTGCGGATTCTATTGAAAAACGCGATAACTTAAGCTTAGTAATGTTAGTAGGGGAAGGTATGATAGAAAATATCGGTAATACTGCCCGAGCAACAAAGGCCTTGTCAGAAGCAGGGATCAACTTGGAAATGATCAACCAAGGTTCATCTGAAATTTCTATTATGTTTGGCATAATTGAAGAAAGAGAAGATGACGCTGTTCGCGCCATCTACAATGAATTTTTCAACTAAAATTCAATACGTACGAAAAAGGAGTGGCCAGGCCACTCCTTTTCATTTGGATAAAAATCCGAATATTATGAATTAAATAGTAAGAAGTACAAGATAACCACAATACCAAGGACTATACGATACCAACCGAATACTTTGAAGTCATTAGCTTTAATGTATTTCAAGAATAGTTTAATAGTTAAGACTGAAATGACAAATGCTACAACCATACCAACTAGTAATAGCCAGATTTCTGTACCTGTGAATACGAAACCGCTTAAGAAAGCTTTGACTAATTTTAGTGCTGAAGCACCGAACATAATTGGAATACTCATAAAGAATGAGAAGTTGGCTGCTAATGGTCTGGACGTACCAACGATTGTTGCTCCCAAGATGGTTGAACCTGAACGAGATGTACCAGGAACTAGTGCCAATACTTGGAACAAACCAATTTTGAAGGCGTCCATATATGTCATTTCTGCCATAGAGTTGATTTTTACTTGTCTGTTTTTGTTACGATTTTCAATCCAGATAAACCAAATACCGTAGACAATTAACATAACTGCAACAACAAACCAATTCATTAAGTTTGCTTCCATCCATGAGTCTAATATTAGACCGGCAATAGCAGCTGGAAGACACCCAACGACTACTTTAAACCAAGTCAACCAAGTTTCCTCTTTTTCTGCTTTGGATTTGCTTGGTGCGAATGGATTTAATTGGTTGAAGTTAATCCATACAACGGCTAAAATTGCGCCTAGCTGGATAACAACCAAGAAGATATCCCAAAATTCTTGACGTGCATTTAATGTAATGAATTCTTCAAGAAGAATCATGTGTCCAGTTGATGAAATCGGTAACCATTCGGTAATCCCCTCAACGATACCAAATAAAATGACCTTTAATGTATCTAACATTTATCAATTTCCCTTCATTCAAAATAAAATAATTTCTCATTTCAGTATAAATGAAAATAAGAAAGAAAACAAAAAATCATCAAAACTTTAAAAAGTTTTTATATTTGAAATCTGTGAAATCGCTTCAGGGATAGGTTGTCATTATTTTTACGAATGTGATATGATTAAAGTAGTCAGTAAAATGAATACTTAAGGAGCGAGCGATATGTTTGATTTTTTTAAAAAAGATAAGAAGAAGGAAACTACAAAACAACCGAATAGTTCTCAAGTAGCAGAAACTTTATTTGCTCCTGCTACGGGCGAATTTAAATCTATCGATCAAGTAGATGATCCTGTATTTTCACAAAAAATGATGGGTGACGGTTATGCTGTAGAACCTGAAATAGGTGACGTTTATGCACCAGTTGCAGGTACTGTAATGAGTATTTTTCCAACTAAACATGCTATCTATATCAAAACAGATGATGATGTAGAAGTTTTAGTTCATATGGGTATTGATACTGTTGAATTAGATGGTGCACCATTTAATGTCATGGTAGCTGAGGGAGACCAAGTTAGTGCTGGTACCCAAGTCGCCACAGTTGATTTAGACCAATTAGCATCTGCAGGTAAAGGAAAATCAATCGTTGTCGTATTCACGAATTTGGGAGACTTTTCTAACTTACAATTAACTGCATCTAATCAAGTTACACATAGTGCAGAAGTGGGTTCAGTAAAAGCAAACACCTAGTTTAAATACGAATATTTATTCAAATCAAGGTCGGGGCCTATATGCCACGGCTTTTTTTGTTGTCTGAAAAATAGCGAAAGTATTGTGATAGCACTGTTTTCATAAGTCACTCCAAGATTATTAGAAAACGTTCGTTTTTGAAACGATTACAACGATACGTTAAAATTGTAAAGTGAGAAAAATGATTAAAATACGAACTATTTTTATAAAATAACTTTACTTTTTCTAATTTATAACGTAATATAATTCTTGTAAGAAACGAACATTAGAAACTTTTAAAATTATAACATTCGTTTATTGGAGGAGTAACATGTCTACAAAATTTAAAAATATCGTTTTATTAGCTGGTTCTGTTTTTGCTTTAGCAGCATGTCAAGGTCAAAATGCTGGAACTGATACATCAAGTGAATCAGATTCTCAAGCAACATCTGAAGCTACTGGTGATTACGCTATCGGTATGATAACTGATGAAGGTGGGGTTGATGACCGTTCATTTAACCAATCTGCTTGGGAAGGTATGCAAGCTTGGTCAGAAGAAACTGGCAATAAAGTACAATATTACGAATCAACAGATTCATCTGATTTCGTACCAAACTTCAATACTGCGATTGCAGATGGTTATGACATCATCTTCGGTATGGGCTTCATGTTAGAAGATACTTTTAATGAAGTAGCACCTGCTAATCCAGACCAACAATTTGCCTTTATTGATGGACAAGTAGACCAACCAAACGTTGTATCAATGACTTTTGAAGACCAAGAATCTGCCTTCCTAGCAGGTATCGCAGCAGCAACAACGTCTGAAACTGGAAAAGTCGGCTTTGTAGGTGGAATGAAAACACCGGGTATTGACCGTTTTGAAACTGGTTTTAAAGCTGGTGTTGCTCATGTAGATGATTCAATTGAAGTGGATGCACAATATGTTGAATCATTTGGTGATGCGGCTACAGGTCAACAAATTGCGAATGCTATGTACACAAGTGGCGCAGATGTCATCTATACTGCTGCTGGTGGTTCAGGTAACGGTGTATTTACTGAAGCACGTAACCGTTTAGAAGCTGACAGCGAAGCAAATATCTGGGTAATTGGTGTTGACCGTGACCAGACTGAAGAAGGTGAATGGTCTGGTGGTAACTTCACTTTAACTTCTACAATTAAAGACACAGGTTCAGCGATCGTTGCCATTACCGAGCAATCAATGGATACTGAATTCCCAGGTGGAGAATTGGTTGAATACGGTTTAGCAGATGAAACGGTTGATATCACAAGAGGGAACCTTGATGATGAAACTTGGGCAACAATTGAAGATGCGAAACAACAAATCATTGATGGTGAAATTGACGTTCCAGAATTCTCTTATTCAGCAGAGTAAGCGGGTATAGAAAAGTACATTGCGTCAGTCAAATTGGCTGACGCTTTTAATTTGGATAGGCGTCTAAGTTAGAAAAGAGGAAGATAGACATGCAAAATGAAAATGTCATTGAAATGCGAGATATTACAAAAATATTTGGTACATACAAAGCCAACGATAATATCAATTTCAATTTAAAAAAAGGTGAAGTTCATGCCTTACTAGGGGAAAACGGGGCCGGAAAATCGACCTTGATGAATATTTTGTCCGGTTTACTAGCACCAACATCTGGTGAGATTTTGGTGAACGGTCAAGCGGCAGTCATCAGTTCACCTGACCATGCCAATAAATTAGGTATCGGTATGGTTCACCAACATTTCATGTTGATTGATAAATTTACAGTAGCCGAAAATATTGTGCTTGGTAAAGAATCTACAAAATTTGGATACCTTGACGAGAATGCAGCTTATACAAAAATCAAAGAGTTATCTAGCCAATACCATTTGGCCGTTGATCCAGATGCTTACGTACAGGATATTTCTGTTGGTCAACAACAAAGAGTTGAAATCATTAAGGCGCTGTACCGTGGGGCTGATATTTTAATTTTTGATGAACCGACTGCTGTATTGACCCCTCAAGAAATCGAAGAATTGATGCACATTATGAAAGCTATGACGCTTGAAGGCAAATCCATTATTTTGATTACCCATAAATTAGATGAAATCACCTCAGTTGCTGATCGTTGTACAGTAATTCGTCGCGGTCAAAGTATTGATACGGTTGATGTCTCTAACACCAACAAGCAAGAGTTGGCGGACATGATGGTTGGACGTCATGTGAATTTCAAAGTTGAGAAAAAGCCAGCTGAGACAGGCGAAGTTATTTTGCAGGTCAATGATTTAGTGGTCAATGAATCTAGGGGCTTACAGGCAGTGAAATCTGTAGATTTTGAGGTGCGAGCAGGTGAAGTTTTAGGCATTGCTGGAATCGATGGTAACGGACAAACTGAATTAATCCAAGCGATTTCAGGTTTAAGAAAAGTGGTGTCAGGAAAAGTGACTTTAGCTGGTAAAGATGTGACTAATAAGCGTCCGCGTAAAATTACGGAAGCTGGATTAGGACATATTCCGGAAGATCGGCAAAAACATGGTTTATTCCTTGAGTTATCGATTGCAGAGAATATGGCCATGCAGTCTTATTACCAAAAACCTTTCTCAAAAAATGGGCTCTTAAACCACAATTTCATCAATGACCATGCCAAAATTCTCATCGATGAGTTTGACGTGAGAACCGAAAGTGAAGCAACGCTAGCAGGTGCCTTATCAGGTGGTAACCAACAGAAGGTAATTATCGCGCGTGAAATAGACCGAAATCCGGACTTATTAATCGCAGCTCAACCGACTCGTGGGTTAGATGTAGGGGCGATTGAGTTTGTGCACGACAGGTTAGTACAACATAGAGACGCAGGGAAGAGTGTATTGTTAATGAGTTTTGAACTAGACGAAATTATGGGTGTTGCTGACCGCATTGCAGTGATGCATGACGGTAAAATAAATGCCATCGTCGATGCTGACGATACGAATGAAACGGAATTGGGTCTATTGATGGCGGGTGTAAGCTTAGAAGAAGCACGCGTTCAAAGCGCCCTACATCCAGTAGGTCAAGATACAATAGCGGAAGGGGTTGAACCAGTTGAAATCATTTAAGACAAATACGCTTGTTGAAAAATTGGCTATTCCAGTGATTTCTATTTTAAGTGGCTTTATTCTAGGCGCCTTAATCATGTTATTCTTCGGCTACAATCCAATTGCTGCCTACGATGCCATGATCATGACCGTTCTATCTAGTCCATACTTCATTGGTGAAGTCTTAAGACAAGCAACAGTGTTAACGTTAACTGGTTTAGCCTTTAATGTCGCTTACCAATCAGGCTTCTTTAATATTGGTTTATCAGGTCAATTGTTAGCTGGCTGGTTATCATCAGTAGCTTTTGCCTTGGCCTTTCCAGATTTACCACAAATGATTATGGTACCTGCAATCCTCGTTATTGGGACCTTATCTGGTGCCTTATACGCCTCAATTGCTGGTGTTTTGCGTGCCTACTTAGGGACAAATGAAGTTGTTGTGACGATTATGTTGAACTATATCATCTTGTATACGACCAATTACCTTATTCGTGAGGTGCTAGGGTCAGGGAATATGACTGATAAAGTAGGCGAGAATGCTTCCTTAGCTTTAGGTTTTATTTCAACATTAACAGGTGGGTCTCGTTTAAATATGGGGATTTTCATTGCCATCATCATGGTTATTCTATACGGATTTGTGATGAAACATACAACTATGGGCTTTGAATTAAAGGCTGTTGGATTAAATAAAGATGCGGCGGAATATGCAGGTATTCACGTGGAGAAAAATATCGTCTTAGCCATCTTCTTGTCTGGTGGTTTGGCTGGTTTAGCGGGCGTTATCCATGGTATCGGCACTTTTGGTAACTTGTATACACTAACATCTCTGCCATCTGAAGGGTTTAACGGAATTGCTGTTGGCTTGCTTGGAATGGGAACGCCAGTCGGGACTTTTCTAGCTTCAATCTTATTCGGTATCTTGAATATTGGGGCTTCATTTATGCCAAACCGTGCCGGTGTACCGGATGAATTGGCGAGTGTTATTACAGCTGCTATCATCTTCTTTATCGGGTCATCTTATATCATTTCATATGCAATAGATAAATTCGGTAAGGGTAAAAATTCGACAGTTAAGGGGGACCGATGATGGACTTTTCTACTATTTTACAATTAATTGTGTCTTCAACATTAATGTACGCAGCACCCCTTATGTTTACTGCAATCGGTGGTGCCTTCTCTGAACGGTCAGGTGTGGTGAACATTGGTTTGGAAGGGATTATGGTGATGGGAGCCTTTGCTTCAGCCGTTTTCAATATCGCCATGTCAGGCACTTTCGGGGCCATGACGCCTTGGGTTGGTCTTTTAGTAGGTGGGCTAGTCGGCTTGATTTATTCAGGAATCCATGCCGTATCATCTATCAACTTCCGCGCCAATCAAACCATTTCCGGTACAGTATTGAACTTAGCAGCTCCCGGATTATCTGTTTTCTTAGTAAGAGCGATTTATGGAGCAGCGCAAACAGGTCCATTAGCGAAACCTTTTGTGACTTATAATATTTTAGGTTTGAATAATATCCCAATTATTGGACCAATTTTCTTTCAAAATACTTCTGGCCCAGCTTATCTAGGGATCCTATTCGCTGTAATCGCTTGGTTTGTCATATTCAAAACCCGTTTTGGTTTACGCCTACGTTCAGTCGGCGAGCACCCAGAAGCAGCGGAAACACTTGGTATTAACGTAAACGCAATGAAATACGCTGGCGTTTTGATTTCTGGACTACTTGGCGGTATCGGTGGAGCAGTTCAAGCGCAGGCCGTACAGAATGAATTTTCTGTAATCACCGTAGCAGGACAAGGATTCATGGCCATGGCGGCAATGGTTTTTGGAAAATGGCATCCAGTCGGTGCACTATTTGCTGCAATATTCTTTGGCTTCGCGCAAAGCTTATCGGTAACAGCAAACTACATCCCTATTATTCAGGATGTACCATCAGTTTACTTAGATATTGCCCCTTATATTTTGACGATTATCGTATTAGTTGTATTCATTGGTAGAGCCCAAGCGCCAAAAGCTTTAGGGAAAACCTTTGTTCAATCGAAATAGGAAAAATTTTCAAGCATCCATTCAAATTTCAGAATAAACAAAAAAGGATTTGGCCGCTGCTAAATCCTTTTTTGTTTATTCTGGTCGTTCTAATACATATGGTTTTGTGATATCCGTATACAAGTTGCCTGCTAATCTGGCAACAGGGTCTAAGGCTTCGTACAAGACATAGCCTTTTCCCTCGTCATATACCGATTCATCTAAATGATAGTCGGTAATTTCAAGGATGAACATATCGGTGATGATACGGTCCTCGCGGTCACGGATTGGGATATACTGGTAGACTTTTACTTCAAGGCGAATTAAAGAATCGGCCACACCTGGTGGGCTCACAGTCTTAGAATTAACCGTTTGAATGTCTGCTAGGGTCAATTCACTGACGTCTGCTGAAACTTTGGCAGCGGTAGCATTCATTTTATCAATGAAAGACTTGCTGACAATATTCACCACACCTTCAGGATGGTCTAACAAATTCCGGGCGGTATCTTTAATTGAAAAATCTTCTTTCCGAAGAATAGCCATTGAAATCAAGGGCAACTTTTGCCCGGCACCACTAGTAAAAGAAAAGGGCGCCAAATTGATGACACCCGTTTCCGTGTTTTCACTTGTAATCCAACCAATTGGTCGGGGTACAATGGCACCAGATAGCAATTTATATTGTAACTTTTCATCCATTTGACTGGCTGCTAAATGATACATGAATGGTTAAACTCCTTTAAACTGGTGTTACACAAACAATTTCGTTAATGCTTGTATTATCAACGTAGGTTAATAAGCCACTTGCTTGATCACGAGTAAATAATGAAATTTGTGGTTGGAATTGGTGACCAACGATGACAAATGATTCATCTGCATTGAAATTGAAGTCACGCGGGAAATCGCCTTCAGTTGAAATGTTTTGAATTTCAGTTAAACTTTGACCATCTGCTGAAACCTCAAAAACAGTAATTGAGTTGTGACCACGGTTTGAAACGTATAAGAACTTGTTGTCACTTGATAAACGAATAGCTGCTGATGAGTTGAATTCAGTCCAATCGCTTGGAATCGTGTCATAACGGTTACCAGCAACTAAAGAACCATCTTCTTGAATGTTTAACACTTCAACTGTGTAGTCCAATTCACCTAAAAGGTAAG
>NZ_JBOEQF010000065.1:0-11441 GCF_050689315.1 Aerococcus sp. L_32 | reverse complement strand
CATTAAAGGTGCTGACTTACCTTCAGATCATGAAGTCTGGGACTATGTGGCAAATTATTTAGGTCAAGCCATTGCCAACTATACTTTAACTTTAGCGCCGGAACGCGTCGTACTAGGTGGTGGTGTGATGCATCAAGATCAATTATTGGATAAGATTCGTCTACAAGTGGAAAAAGCGATTGCTAATTATGTTGAATTGCCAGCAATGACAGATTATATCCAGTTACCTAAGCTAGGTGATAATGCTGGGATTACAGGCTCATTGTTGTTGGCTAAGCAAGCTTTAACGGATGCTAAGTAGACAAGTTATTTATCGTATAAATACATAATAACTAGACCAGTTATGCCATTTTAGAAAGGGTAGTTTTACATTTTGATGGACAAAGCTGCAGTTTATGATTTTTTGAATGACCAGGAAATTGAGTACGAGGTGACTGACCATAAGGCGGTTTATGATATGGCTGAGCTGGCGGAAATTGATTTACCTTATCCTGAGGCGGATGCGAAAAACTTATTTATTCGGGATGATAAGAAGCGTCAGTATTATTTAATTTCGGTGCAAGGGGATAAGCGGGTTGATTTAAAGGCTTTTCGGGACCAGTTTAATACGCGTCGATTATCTTTTGGGTCGGATAAAGATTTGCTGGCTTTGATGGGCTTAACGCCTGGTGCGGTGTCGCCTTTAGGTTTATTGAATGACCATGATTTGAAGATTGCTTATTATTTGGACCGACAATTGGTAGCGGATGATCATCTGATTGGTGTGCATCCTAATGAAAATACGGCGACGATTTGGCTAAAAGGACAAGATTTAGTAGATTTGATTGAAGCTAATGGACATTCGGTGACGGTGGCAGATTTTTAAGTAATAGAAAAAATATAAAAAATTATTGAGGTTGGTGGTAACGCTTCCAACCTTTTTCTGACGGGAAAATACCTGCTTGTAAAATTTTGCTTCACCTAAATAATATATTAACGGCAGTCTGTATGACTTTTAATGGATAAAATATTATGTTAACATAATATGTAAATAGAGCTGAACGTTCTATTAAAGAAAGGAAGAGGCGATGAGCAAAAAAATTTATCAAAAAAAGTTACAAGAGGTCATTGATGAATTAGAAACATCGAAGACTGAAGGATTGAGTGACCAGGAAGTTTCTAAGCGTTTAGAAACTTATGGGGAAAATAAGTTACAAGAATCGGATAGTAAGTCTAAGTGGGAGATCTTATTAGATAATTTAAACAATATTATCGTTTATTTACTAGCCGTCGCAGCCATAATTTCAATTGTAATGGGCGATTGGATTGAAGCTATAGCCGTGATGCTGGCCGTTTTAATTTCGGTGCTGACTGGATATTTTGTTGAAACTAAAGCGCAAAAGTCTGTGGAAGCTTTGCAGGATATGGTCAATACTAGTGTACATGTGATCCGAAACGGGGAAGAAGTGGAGATTGATTCATCTCAATTAGTCCCAGGTGATGTGATGGTTCTTGGTGAAGGAGACGCGATTGCTGCAGATGGTCGTTTATTAACGAGTAACAACTTCGCTGTGATGGAGGCTTCATTGACTGGTGAGTCTGAAGCGGTAGATAAGGATCCAGAAGCGACTTATGATGAAGAAGAGTCTATTGGTGACCGGTTGAACATGGTCTTTTCAGGTACGGCTGTGACCCGTGGTAAGGCGCAAGTGGTCGTTACTGGTACTGGAATGGAAACTGAAGTAGGCCGTATTTCTGAAATGATGACGGGTGAAAAGGACATGCAAACCCCGTTAGACAAAGAGGTTGACCAATTAGGTAAAGCCTTAATTATTGTGGCTTTTGTAGCAGCAGCTTTAGTTGTAGCAATTGGTTTATTTAATGGTAATCCAGCAAGTGAAATCTTGCATATTGCGGTTATTCTTGCCGTAGCAGCGATTCCTGAAGCTATGCCAGCTGTTCAAACGATTACCTTATCAAATGGTATGCAGACGATGGTAAAGCACCAAGCTTTAGTTAAGACGCTTTCTGCAGTTGAAACTCTAGGTGCTACGTCGATCATAGCGTCAGATAAGACGGGTACATTAACAGAAAATCAAATGATGGTTGAAAGCATCATTATTAAAAATGATGTCCAATATGAAGTTTCAGGTTCAGGTTATACACCTGAAGGCGATATTACAAAAGATGATGAAAAAGTCACTTTTGATATTGATTCGATTGAAGATGTTGACGATTTAAGCGACAACAAGGCTGTCTTATTGAAATTGATTACGGATGGGTACTTGTCATCTGATGCCCGTTTAATCGAACGTGATCAACTAGATGATGAAGAAGCAGCTGAATTAGAAAACGATGCTGAAGACGAAGATAATCAAGACCCATATACCATTAAAGGTGACCCAACAGATGGTGCCTTAACGGTATTAGGCCATAAAGTTGGTTTATCACCACAATGGGAAAAAGACAATGACTACAAACTTGTCCAAGAAATACCATTTGATTCTGAGAAGAAATATATGGCAGCACTTTATCATTTTCCAAATGACATTCACCGTTTAATTGTGAAAGGTGCGATGGATGTTGTTCTAGATTTAGTGACGACTGAAAACGGGGAAGAAGACTTCTGGAAAGAGAAGAATGAGGACCTGACAGCAGACGGTAACCGTGTAATTGCCTTGGCTTCATATACCATTAAAGACCAAGGGGAGGCGGATAAAGTCGCTGACGACATGGAAGCTTGGTTGGATAACAATACAGACAAGTTAACGATGGACGGATTATTTGGGATCATTGACCCGCCACGTCAAGACGTGAAAGATGCGATTGCCCAAACACAAGCGGCCGGTATCCAGGTGAAAATGATTACTGGTGACCATCCAAGAACGGCATCTGTTATTGCCCGCGATATTGGGATTGAAAACCATGAAAATACCATGACTGGTAAAGAATTGGATGCAATCCATGAGGATAAAGACTTTATTGATAAAATCTGCGATGTTGCTGTATTTGCTCGGGTATCACCGGAAAATAAATTACAAATCGTTCGTGCCTTCCAAGATGAAGGGGACGTTGTTGCGATGACTGGTGATGGGGTCAATGATGCACCGGCCTTAAATGGTGCTGATATCGGTGTCGCTATGGGTATTCGTGGTACTGAGGTTGCTAAAGAAGCTTCTGACATGATTTTAACCGATGATGCTTTTGGTACGATTGTAGATGCTGTTCGTGAAGGGCGAATCATTTTTGAGAATATCAAAAAATACATTTCCTTCTTATTTGCATGTAACATGGTAGAGATTGTGGCAATCCTAACGACGATTGTCTTTATGTTACCAATGCCAATTCAACCACTACACATCTTATTCTTAAACCTACTAGTAGATATTGGTCCAGCGATTGCTTTAGCCTATGAAAGAGCAGAGGACAATGTCATGGAACATCCACCAAGAAATCCGGAATCTGGTTTAGTCAATAAGACATTCTTAAGTCGGATTATCATCTCAGGTGTGATTATTGGTCTAGGTGCCTTCGGGGTATTCTACTTATTCCATAACATATTTGCAATGGGCTTAGTATATGCTCAAACAGCCACATTTACTTACATGGCGGTTGCACAACTATTCCATATCTTAAATGTACGTCGTTTAAATGGATTTGGGTTAGATAAAACCTTCTTCCAAAACAAATTATTACTTGTAGCAATTGCTTTCTCTGTAGTGTTACAGTTAATGGTCGTTTATGTACCGTTCTTAAACAATGTCTTTGGTACAGAACCATTGACGCTGATGACGTGGGGTATTATCCTTGCAATTGTGCTAGTGATTACTGGACTTGTATACTTAGTGAAAAAATTAGCTGGTTTGAAAGATCCAGAAGCGTAAAAATTGATGAAATAAAAAGATCGAAGGTCAATTATTGGCCTTCGATTTTTTGTATTTAAAGGGGTATTTATCCACTAAATCGACGCGCTTTGTTTATAGCGGCGGTAGATATAAGTGAGGGCCATATAGGCTAGGGCAATGAGTAGTTGAATGCCCATATATTGAAAGATTGTGGTCATTTGCTTTTGGCTTAAATTTTCTGCACTCAGAATGATTTCATCTGTTTTTACCTGCCAAATCGGGGTAGCAACCTGGGCAATTTGCTGCATGATGGGACTAGTAAAATCTCTCGGGACAAATAAGCCGGAAGTAAAGGCAATGAGTAAGGATATACCAGTAGAGAAAAAGGACACCATACCTTTGTTAGGGGCTACCGTAACGATAAAGAAGGCCATTTGTTGGATCCCAAAAATCGCTACAAAGGAGGATAACAGCAGTAGCTGACCGTGGCTTGAAAATAGGGTATCAAAGCCGTATACAAGGCCTCCGACTACCATAATGGCTAGCCATAAGGCAAAGCCAAAAAGATTGCAAGCGATGAATAGTTCGGTATTGCGTCTGCTGGTTGAAATGCCACCCAACCGGTCGCGTTTCATGATTTCAGGGTTACGCATGGAAATCATGGGTAAACCAAAGACTGTAATTAAGGTCATAATCATAGTATAGGATGTCAGGTGGGTAAAAGACATACCAAAACTAATGGTATCTGCATCTAGACTGGTTGACTCGCTTGTTGAGACTTCAATATCATCAGCGATAGAATCTTCAACGAGTTGTAAAGTCTGTTTCACAGCAGTAGGGTCGTTGACATCATCCGTACCAGTATTGATGTACTGGAAATTAGTCATGTAATTATTGATTAGGATATCGGCATAGGTTTCGCTAGATCGTTCGGGACCAACCCTTTTTTCCAAAGGGATAAGGTCTTCGTTATGTAATAAGGCGTCACCAAAGCCTTCAGGAATCTCAAGAACGTAATTAGCATTTTCGTAGTAGAGGGCATCGACAATTGTTTCTTCATCATCTGGTAAATCAACTAGGTCGTATTGCTGACTTAGATAATCTACAAAGTGCTCAGTTACCAAGCTTTCTTGGTCATGGTTGACTAGGCCAAGCTTGAGCTCGACTTGATCAAAAGTTGTATTCAAATTACTGGTATAAATCAAACTTAAAGGGATCGCAATGGCGAATAGGATGACGATATTGATGATAATGTCATTTCTATAAGCATTGGCAAGCGAATAGAAGAGTTTAAAGATTTTCATAGTCAGTCCTCCTAATCCCGATAAGTGAAATGATTAAGCATAGTACGGAGATACCAAATAAAATGGTCATATTTTGATTATATTGGGCGTATGTGGGGTAATTATTCAGGTAATAGAAAGCGTCGTTGATCAATGCTACAGGATTGAGTTTATTGATAATTGGCACATTGTTCACAATCCATACTTTGACATCATAGGCCATCATACCTGATAACATCCCTAAGATCAGGGGCACTACAATGGCAATAGCCATGATAATGTCAGCTTTTTTCTTAAATGTTGCGGCTAAGGCTGATCCCATCAAAATCCCGGTAATGGGTCCCACTGTCATTAAGGCAAAAACACGCAAGGTTTCATTCCCTAAAGGAACGTCATTTAGCCAATAAATCCCGAGTAATAGATAAATCACAAGCAAGGCTGGAATGGTCCAAGTGATGGTAATGGCTAAATAACGGATATATTTATTGGTTGGGGATACTGTTTCTCTTAATGCTGTTTCAGCATAATTGGCTTCATTTTGTATAACGAGATTGATACCAATACTCATAAAGAAAATACATACGTAAGCAAGTGCCACATAGTAGAAATTGGACCAGGCAGAGACATTATTGTCTTGATTACTGGTAACAATCATTTCTTGGTCGGTATCTAATTGAGCTAAACGAAGGTTTACATCTGCCATGGCTGCTTGTGGATTTGGTGAAGTCAGGGCTTGGTCAAATAATAAGCTAAAGGCATTTGTTGATGAAGCAAAAGTTTGAAGGATTGCATAGACAATTGAAGAGTTGATAGCACCTGTCGCTGATGGCGCAACTTCAAAGTCAAATTGCATCTGATTTTGGGCATCCTCGTCATCAAAGCTGATATAAATAGCTTGACTAATTGAACCTTCTGTTAAGTATGCTTTGGCAGTGGCTATATCTGGTGTTTCAATAGCGAGTAGCGGATAGTCAGTAGTTTCCACTTGGCCTGAAGCCAATTCGTCTGACTCAAGGATTTCCTCATCTTCTATACTGCCTACTGTCGCAATGTTTGCCATCAAGTCTTTGGCTTCATTTTGTTGGTCAGCATTCCCTTGGTAAACCACCGCTACAGGGATAGATTCAAGGTTTTCTGTTTGATTATCAATCCCCTGAAAGGCAAACATGTAGACTAAGCCATAGATGAGTGGAAAAAGTATTCCCCATAGTAAGCCTTCCTTATTTCGTAAGACAATACGTATATTATAAATGAGCGCGTGCTTAAGCATCATCTCTCAACTCCTTACCAGTAATTTCAAGAAAGACATCATTTAAGGTAGGTTTTTGGACACTGAGATTTAATATATCGACTTGTGATGTTTCTAGGACTCGCATCAAGTTGACGAGATGATCGAGGCCTTTGTTAAATTGAATCGTGAGTGTATTTTCCTTGTAGCTGACATTAGACACATCAGGTAGACTTTCTAATTTTTCAAGTAAAGTATCTGGCATTTCGATGATTTCAGCAGTCACTGTTTCAAAATGATTAGACATACCTTTAATGTCTTCCGCCGATCCAGTAACCAATTCTTTCCCTTTATCCATAATGGTTAATCGGTCACAAATCAGTTCAACTTCCTCCATATAATGAGTAGTGTAAATGACCGTTTTACCTTCAGCAGCTAGGGCACGAATACCATCTAAGATATTATTTCTTGATTGTGGGTCAACAGCAACAGTAGGCTCATCTAGGATAATCAGGTCTGGCTTATGGGCAATACCGCAAGCAAGATTGAGTCGCCGTAGTAAACCACCAGATAATTGTTTGGGGCGAAATTTTCTAAACTTGTCTAAGGCTACAAAGGCAATTGCATCGTCCACATAGGCCTTACGTTCCGCTTTATCAGAGATATACAAGCCACAGAAGTAGTCGATATTCCCTTCAACCGTTAATTCTTCATAGACACCTATATTTTGCATGACCAGTCCAATGCGTCGTTTAATGTCGTAGCGATTTGAAGCCATTTCTTCACCAAAAATTTTGACATCGCCTGAATCGTATCGTAATAGTGATAGCAGGCAATTAATCACAGTCGTCTTACCAGAACCATTAGGCCCAAGTAGACCGTAAATTTCGCCTTCATTGACGGTGAGGTCAAAATGATTCACCGCTACTAAATCTTTATAACGTTTGACTAGGTCTTTAATTTCTACAATAGCCATGAGATACGCCTCCTCAGATTAAAAATTCCTATTTTCTTTTTATCAATTTTCTTGTCTTTATTATCTAGGAAAGGGTGGTAAATAGGAATAGACAGATGTCCTAAAGTCTCATGACAAATGTCATTGAAATACTGGCAAAATCATATAAACTAAGGTAAAAGATTATAATTTAGTAAGGAGTGGCGAGATGCGGACACCATGGACTGAATTTGCCTTAAAAATAGCCATGCTTTTCACAGTAATTAGTTTTATCTTGTATGACCAAGAACAGATCGACTTACCTATTATTGAAATTGCCCTGGCCTTGATTGTTTCTGCTCAATTAATGGCGATCACAAAATCAGATTGGATCAGTGAACGGAAGACAGGAAGCTTGTTAAGGCAGTTAGAAATCTTGGTAATCCGGGCAATTGTCTTAGGACAAGTAGTATTGTTTTCTGTATTCTTGCCATATTTTTTCTGTTTTATGTCCGTATTTACCTTTGATTATTATATTAGCAAAATAAGTGACATTATCTTGTTAGCTGTCACATTGTTCTTGCTGGGTAGTGTGATTGGTGTACCCATCACACTGATACTGGCTATTACTGGTGTCAGTATCTTGACCGCTTATTTGCATACCAGCTTTCAAAAAGCCAAGGCTTTTCAAACAGCAGCCTACCAAGAAATTGACCAGTTAAGCGCAGTCAATCATCGCTTTCGTCTGGAGCAGCAACAGTTAATTGCTGTTCAAGACCAACAGTCAGAAGAACAGGTGAGACTAGAACGGAAGCGGATTGTGGATGAAATTCATGATATTTTAGGGCACCAATTATCGTCGGCAGTCATACAAATAGGTGCCCTAGAGTACATAGTTCAAGAGGATCAAGCTAAACAGGGATTAGGGCAAGTAAAGGATGTATTGAATACTTCTATGGCCAATATTCGGGCTGTCATTCATGCTGAACATGCCTCCACTATTCAACTGGACTGGGAATTAAATCGGATTGTTGAAGACTTTACCAAGGCACCAATACAGTTTACCTATCAAAATACCCGACCATTAACCAATCAAGATGCCCATTCGATACTTAATATCGTTCGCGAGGGGTTCACCAACATCAATAAGCATTCTAATGCTAGCAAGGTTCAACTTCGATTTATTGAAAACATCGATAATTGGACCTTATTACTAGCAGATAATGGGCAAGGCCTTGAGCCGAAAGCGAGTGGTGGCATCGGCTTAATGAATATGGAAGAGCGGGTCCAACAATTGGGGGGAAAAATTCATATTTCAACGAATAATGGTTTTCGAATTTTTATCACCATTCCCTTTAAGGAGGTAATAAATCATGAAAATACTATTAGTAGATGATGACGTATTAGTAACTAGCGGAATTGAAATCATTATAAAAGCGAAGGCAGCTGATCTAGGGATTGATTTAGAAATTGTAGGCATTGCAAGTAACGGATCAGAAGCCGTCACTTTATATGAGGAAACAAAAGCAGATATTATTTTGATGGATATCCGGATGCCTATCATGACAGGGATTGAAGCTGGCAAAGAAATTTTAAGGCTTGATGCTGAGGCGAAGATTATCTATCTGACCACTTTTTTGGAGGATGCCTATATCATTGATGCTTTAAAGATTGGGGCTAAGGGTTATTTACTAAAAACAAATTATGAATCTTTGATCCCAGCAATTGATGCTGTTATGCGAGAGCAACGAGTTTTTGGTGATGAAATTGTGGCTAAAATTCCCAGCTACTTGAACCAAGAAAGTCAGCATCAAGGTGAACAAGACCATCTAACAGAGAAAATGGGGAATCCTTTGCTGGCTGATTTAACTGACAAGGACCAGACCTTGATCTATTGGGTAGCTCAAGGTCTCAATAATAAAGAGCTTGCCCAGGAGATGCATTTTTCTGAAGGCACAATCCGTAATTATTTATCTGAAATTATGGATAAACTGGGGGTGCGCGACCGTACACAGTTGGCCATTTTTTACTTTAAACACATAGAAGGACGTTAGCTTGACTAGTGGCGTCCTTTTGCTATTTATATTGGGAAATAGACTATGGTGGTTTCGTTGATAATAGGGCATTTATAGTGTATACTAGGGTCTTGTAAAGGGAATCTGCTTGACAAAAAATAGACAGGATTGATGGTTAAATGGAAATCCAAAAAACGAATGAGATGAATACGCTATTGATTTTCTATGGGGATTTATTAACTGAAAAACAACGTATTTATATTGAATTGTATTATGCTGAGGATTTTTCATTGGGCGAAATTGCCGACCATTTTGAAGTGTCACGTCAGGCGGTGTATGATAATATTCGCCGGACTGAGAAAAGTCTATTAAAATATGAAAATCACTTACACTTGGCGCGAGACTATGCTGCCCGTAAGCTTGTTGGTGAAGAAATGGCTGCTTATTTACTAGCGCATTATCCAGATGATCACCAACTGCAGACTTATATGGCGCAGTTAGTAGCGATTGATAATAGTGAGGATGACGAACTGGCGGATGAAATAGATCTTTAGCTTGGGGCGTTACGCCTTTTTACATAAAAAATGAATGATGATTTAAATAAGGAGTGTTACTAGTAATGGCTTTCGAAAGTTTATCGGATAGGCTACAAGGCGCTGTCCAAAACATGGGTAAGAAGGGTAAAATTACCGAGGGCGATTTAAAAGAAATGATGCGTGAAGTCCGTTTGGCTTTATTAGAAGCTGACGTAAACTTCAAAGTAGTTAAAAACTTTGTTAAACGTGTCAATGAACGCGCGCTAAACAGTGAAGTATTACAATCACTATCGCCAGCGCAACAAGTCGTGAAAATTGTAAACGACGAATTAACTGACTTAATGGGTGGAGAGCACGAAGATATTCAATTCGCGACAACGCCACCGACAGTCATCATGATGGCTGGTCTTCAAGGTGCTGGTAAAACAACTACTGTTGGTAAGTTAGCGGCCTTCTTGAAGAAAAATGACCACAAGAAACCTTTATTAGTAGCCGGGGATATCTACCGTCCAGCTGCTATTAACCAATTACAAACAATTGGTCAACAATTAGACTTGCCAGTCTTTACTTTGGGTGACCAAGTGAGTCCGGTTGAGATTGCTACTAAAGCGATTGAACATGCTAAAATGAATGGTCATGACCTAGTCTTTATTGATACGGCTGGTCGTCTACAAATTGACGAACGGTTAATGACTGAGTTAAAAGATATTAAAGCAGCCGTTAATCCGGATGAAATCTTATTAACGGTTGACTCGATGACTGGTCAAGAGGCTGCCAACGTAGCCAAGGCCTTTGACGAAGAGTTAGATATCACAGGGGTTGTCTTAACAAAATTAGATGGTGATACCCGTGGTGGTGCTGCACTATCTATCGTTTCTGTAACTGGTAAACCGATTAAATTTACGGGTACTGGTGAGAAATTAAACGAAATTGAGCGCTTCTACCCAGACCGTATGTCTAACCGAATTTTGGGTATGGGGGATATGTTAACCCTTATTGAGAAAGCCCAAGCTGAGTTTGATGAAAATGAAGCAGAAGCAATGGCAGCTAAGATGCGTGAAAATACCTATGACTTCAATGATTTCATTAAAAACATGGACCAGATGAATAAGATGGGTTCAATGAAGGATATCTTGAAGATGATTCCAGGTATGAATAAGATGGGGAATTTGGATGACTTAAATGTTGATCCAAAACAAATGGCACAAACTAGAGCCATGATTCAATCTATGACCCCATTTGAACGCGAAAATCCAGATTCAATTAGCCAATCTCGTCGTCGCCGGATTGCAAAAGGTTCAGCTACTACACTACAAGAAGTTAACCGGTTGATTAAACAATTTAACGAGTCACGTAAATTGATGTCCGCAATGTCTAACGGCAACATGGGCGCTCTTCAAAATATGATGGGTGGCCTAGGGGGCGGTGGCTTCGGTGGATTTGGTGGCGGCGGCAACCGCAACAAGAACCGTGTCGCTGAATTACAAGCCAAACAAATGGCCCGTAAACTGAAAAAAGCCAAGAAAAAAGGGAAATAAGCCTTTTTTCAAAGATAGGGGAAAATATATCCGCCCTGTAAAGAGAAAATACTTTACAAGCTGACAAAAACTTGTTATCATAT
>NZ_JBOEQF010000064.1:0-11843 GCF_050689315.1 Aerococcus sp. L_32 | reverse complement strand
GTAAATCACGAAACCTGTTCCAAATAACCATGCTACCATATAAAGGGTTAGAATAGCCATGTAAACTTGATTCATTTTACTATAAACACCGTCTTTGGTTAAGGGTTGTTTAGCTACTTGGTTAATCTTACGGACTAATTTCCGGCCAAATCGTGACATCATCGTTACCTTGCCCGTATTGTTAAAAATTAAGTCATTTAAAGACACCACATCACGACTGGTTTGGGTATTTTCTTGAAGCCTCGTTAATAATAATTGACCTGCTGGATTATTGACTTCCTGTTTCAATGTTGATACTTGAATATCAGTTAATTGGCCACGTTTATTAACTTCAAAATGGGCCGCAAAAACCTTTGCTTCAATCATCTCTAAAACTAACAAGACAATCTTTTGATGGTCCGAATACCCTTTACCCATTAACCGAGCCACAGTTTGTGGACCGTAACCATTGGGTTGACTCGCCACAAAGCCTTTGTTTTTCGGCACTGCAACCACAATTTGGCGCTTCTTCATATATAGATAAATGGTATAAGCAAAAATTAAGACAAATAAAGTCCCCGCCACAACCCAGATTTGCATGGTTTGGCGTCTTTGTAAACTAGTCGCTGCTTCTTGGCTAGCCTGCATACTTTCAATTGTCGCCTGTCCTTCTGAGTCTGCCCCCACCTTTTGGTTATCAGGTAGAATGGACACTGGCATGTACATTTGAAGGGCCACGCTTTCATCAGCTTTTAAGTTATCTACTGTGATTGTAAATGATTTTCTATCGTCAGCCCATTGCAAGTCCGTTTTGCCAGGACCTGAAATGATTAAATCAGATTGGTCTTTCGGCACAGCTTGCGGGAATGTGACAGTTAAAGTGGCTTGATCGACGTCATAGGGTAATGCTAGAAAGCTACTCTTTAAAATCGTCCACTCAGAATAATTGGTCCAAGCATCTGAAATCGTCGCTGAAACCTGGGTAATATGTGGTGCATTCGTCACCGTATTGTAGATGGTGATGTCCGCCCCTTGATCATCGGCAGTAGAAACCATAAAAGTCCCCACTTCATTTGAATCACTCTCCACAAAAGTGAAATAAGAATCCGCCGACACACTCTTCATTTCCACGCCAAGATTGGCCAACTTACTCATATCAGTCAGGGCAATCCAGTGGTTAAATTCCTCAACCGTCCCCTTCACATCAAAACCAATCATTTCATCTTGTTGCATGGTCCCATCAGCTTTTACATTCACAGTCGCCGTATAGTCACTCACCGACACATCCGCTAGTACGCCTGTCTTATCCCCCGCAAAAAGGAACATTGCCACTAAGCTGGCTAGGATAATCGTAAACTGGTGCCAGCGGTTACTGACTTTTTCTTGATAATTTTGAAACATGAATCGTCCTCTTTCCAATTATTGGGTCATAATTGCCCCATTGATACCATCTACAAATACACGCTGCGTCGTCCCTTCATTCGTGTGAATCAATAAGGTCCACACTGGATGGTAGAGGGTCATTTCATCAAGCACTAGGGTTACGCGGTATGATAAGAATGAACGCACAATCGTTGATTCATCTGGAATGCTGTTGTTTAAATAGGCATTTTCAAGGGCCTGTTGTTCACTAATGACCGTCCGTTCCTCGCCTTGAGTCGCAGTACCACCAGCAATCGTCTGGTCATAGGCGTAGACTGCAAAATCATCATTCACCTGAAACACAATTTCTCCAGTTCCATCCGCAATCACTGCACCCGATGCCGTCTCTTGCATGTAAGTCACCCTACCTGCATTCTTATCATAGCTAATAAACCGGTATTGGTTTCCTTGATAAATTTCACTATTAATAAATTGATTCAAGCTGGCTAAGGCAGAATCAGAAAGTTCCCCTGCTGGTGTTTCACCAGTCACCCCTTCCAGTTGAATGGGGGTATTAATCTGTCCTAAGATTTGATTACCATTTACTTCAACACTTTGCGTATCTTCTGTGACGGCTAACACATCTTCTTCACTTAAGGTTGTATTCAAGGTCCTAATAAAGGGAATCCGCAAGACCTCATCTGAAATCTCATCATAATGAATATTATTGGCTTTAAATTCCGTCACAATATCCAATGTCTGATTTTCAATCGCTTGATTCGATGTCCCCACATACTTATTCATAAAAATATTAATCAGAAATACATCTAAAATCAGGAAGGCTAGAATAAAAATGATTTCTACTTTTTTAAAATTCATCGCTAGCTCTCCTCCTCATCACTATCTGATACTGGCGGATTCAAAAATTGAGAATAATCAGTTTCGTCTACATCAGAAGAAAAAGATTCCGAAATACTTTCGTCTAACTGGGTCTTCACTTCTTCCTCACTCACCTGTTGGCCTAGATTGTCAAAATAAAGAGATAAATCAACGACCTCACCAGATTCAGTATAAGTAGTTTGCAGTGATGGATACTGACTCATATCAATTAAATCTTCAAGCATAAACCACTTATTACCAATTTGAACATGCCAAGACGGGATTAATTCTACTAGGCGGCTCGTTTCAGGATTCTGTACCCACCGATAGCCTAAGACCAATTCCGAAATGTCCCCATTAGAATAACCTGCATTATTCAGTAAATTCAAAGCGTCCGCACCTGCCATAACCGTATAAGATTCTGATAAATCAGTCACCTGGGTTTGAATAGTCAAAGCAGACATATAAATATTTTGAATGGTATTACTAGACATGACAAACTGGGCTTTTGAGACGTAATTATTCCCAAAAACCGGCAGTGATTGTACATACTTACGGTAAGTAATCATTTCACTTTCGTCGTCACCATTAGACTCTACATACAGCCATGATGTTTGGTCAGCTAAAATATCCGCCATGGCAGCAGATGTGACCTCAATTTGTTGATTTAAATTCGTTTCTTCCGCTTTCGTACTATCTTGTAACAAGACTACTTCAAAAGTTTCCATATTGATCGTTAACTGACGACCTTCTGTATAATAGCGTGAAATTTTATTCATTGAATAATCATGGATATCTTCTGGTGTTTCAAAGAAATGATTCAAGAAGTAAGTTGTTGGTTGACGCTCTTGTAAATAAGTTAACTGGTCAATTTCTTGTGCCTCTTTTGATACATAAGACACCCCATTGGCTAGGGTAACTGGCACAACTGGTGCCATTAAGCCTTCATATGAAGATAAATAATCATGGACCCGGGCCATTACATCATCTACACTATCTGAAATAGTCAACGAATAGGCCGTATCAGTCACATCATTCAATAGATAGACTTCATTGGTTTCCATAACATAAATATAAGAAGTGATTGAAATTTCCTGTAATTCTTCAGGAAGTCTAGACACATCCGCAATCAACAAGTTAATCGGTGTTTCATTGTTCAATTTATCTTCAACATAAGGTTGGGTTTGGACGTAGTTGCGGATATTGTAGGCAGAATCTTCTTCGATTTCACTATCATAGTCGAATCCTGCAGCAACATGTTTTAGCTCTTTAATCGCTGGCCTATTATCAATCGCTACGTATTCATCCGTCTCACTATGTAAAATTAAGGTCTGAGACGCTGTAATTTCAACTTCTTCAGTGGAATTTTCGTTTGTTGTTTCATTAGATATCGCCATATTATTCAATTCAGTAGTTGTTTCTCCATTACTTTCTTGATTAGCCTGACTAAACAAGGCATTTAAGGCACTAGGCCCATAGAGGTTACTGACTGAAGCAGCAACCGATACAAGCGCTAGTATGGCAAGTATCGCATGAAGGATCCAATTCCATTTATTATTCTTCATCGGCCCATTCATCCTCCCCTGCCCAATCATCACTATCAAACTCCTCAAATGGAAGTGAGATAAAGAATGTGGTTCCTTTGTTTTCAATCGAATTTACCCAAATTGTCCCGTTATGCAATTCAATTTCTTCCTTTGCGATGGATAACCCTAACCCGCTACCACCTTGAGCACGTGAACGCGCCTTATCTACTCGGTAGAAACGATCAAATAGGTGTGGAATCGATTCTTGAGGGATACCTAACCCTTGATCTTGAATACTTAAGACCAGTTGGTTATGTGTGGACATTAAACGTACATAGATTGTCCCACCATCTGGCGAGTATTTAATGGCGTTATTCATAATATTATCGATAACTTGAATTAACTTATCTTGGTCAATTTCTACCCAGACCTCTTCTTCCATTAATTCACGTTTAATAATATAATTTTTACCTTCATAATCTTCAGATTGAAGCATCATGTCAAAACGGTCTAAGATATGGTTCACTAAGTCTTTGAAAATAATCAACTCTCGGTTAATCACCTGTTGCTTAGCGTCCATTCTAGAAAGATGTAGTAAGTCTGAAATCATCCGAATCATACGGTCAGTTTCAGTTTGAATAACGTTCAAGAATTCAACCGCTACTTTTTCATCTTTAATGGCCCCGTCAACCAATGCTTCACTGTATGAACGCACACTCGTTAGTGGTGTACGCAACTCGTGTGAAATATTTGAAACGAATTGCTTACGGTCACGTTCAATTTTTTCATGTTCCGTAATATCCGTTAATACCCAAACCAAACCGGAAATAAAGCCCGATTCTCGTTGAATAACTGAATACTCAGCACGAATAATTGTTTCCCCTTCATCATTTGCATAATTTAAGAGGATGGATTCATGTTGGTCAAATAATTCTCTGAATGAGAAACGATCAGAAAGGTCTAGGGCTTCAATAATAGATTCCCCAATCACCTCTTCTTGTGTCTTATTCAAAATACTCAATGACCGGTCATTAATAATGGTAATTTTCCCGCGTCGATCGGTGGCAATAACCCCATCCGTCATATGACGTAGGACTGAATCCAACCGCTGCCGCTCTGCTTCAGTTAGGTCTTGTGCATCCCCAACACGAACAGATAGGTAGTTGATAGATTCTGCCAACTGCCCAATCTCATCTTCTGAATTGATATCCAAAGTAGTTGAATAATTTCCTTCAGCAATTTGCTTGGTTTGATCGCGCATTTTTTGTAGCGGATTGATGATCTGACTAGAGATTAACATCGCTAATCCTGTCGTAAATACAAGTGAAATACCTGATGCAATCAAGAATAGAGACATAATATTTTGAATCTGACTATAGATAGTCTCTAGATTTGCAGACACATTTAAAATACCAATCATGGCTCCTGAAGATGCCGTAGAAAAAATTGGTGTCACAAATTTTTTGATGCGAATTTCTTGATTGGAATCATAGCCTGACGTTTCACTACGAATACCTGTATATAACGTTTCTTCTATATCTTCATCCACCGTTCTTTGCCCAATATAGGCTTGCGAAGTGGGGTTAGAAGTAGCTAATAAGAAACCATTGCTATCGAATAATTGAATTTCTAATACACTATCATTATTAAAGCGACGCAAGATTGAATTCACCTGCGTCTCTTTTTCATCCTCATTCAAATCTTCATCTTCCATCACCGACTGAATATTATCAATGATAAAAGTGGTCTGACTCGTTACTTGGTCATCAAACGACGTTAACATTTCCGTCTCTAGTGAACGAATAAAATACGCTCCGACAATTTGGAGCGAAATTAGTAGCGTTAATATAAAAATAACGGGTATTTTGAAATGAATAGATTTGAAAAAAGGAATCCCAGATTTCTTCCTTATTTTTGGCATGACTGACCTCTATTCTTGAGTTGGAATTTTAAGGAAATAACCAACGCCCCGTCTGGTAATTAAAATCTTAGGATGACTTGGATTTTCTTCGATTTTTTCGCGTAAACGTCTCACAGTTACATCCACTGTACGAACGTCACCAAAATAATCATAACCCCAAACCGTTTGAAGCAAGTGCTCCCTAGTCATTACTTGGTTAATGTGTTGTGAAAGATAATGTAGTAACTCAAATTCACGGTGTGTTAACTCAACATCTTCCCCATTTTTAGAAGCAATATACTCATCCTCATGGATCAATAAATCGCCAATTTCAATAATATTGTCTTTCTCCGTCACTTCGTCAGCTGCTACCGGTTCAGCAACTACCGCAGTACGGCGAATATTGGCTTTTACGCGCGCCATTAACTCACGGTTTGAGAATGGTTTGGTCACGTAATCGTCCGCCCCTAATTCAAGCCCCAATACCTTATCAATTTCACTATCTTTAGCAGTTAGCATAATGATTGGCACTTGGCTATCTTTACGGATTTGACGGCAGACTTCTAGCCCGTCGATTTTTGGTAACATCAAATCTAAGACCACTAGGTCGGGTTGGAATGATGCGAATTTTTCTAAAGCTTGTTGCCCATCATAGGCAGTATCTATTTCATAACCTTCATTTTTTAAGTTGAAAGATATAATATCTGAGATTGGTTTCTCATCGTCAACAATTAATATTTTTTTCATTAATGTGCTCTCCTTGATTGTGAACATATGATCTTGGAAAATTTGCTAGAACTTATCACCTTATTTTAACACCTTTAGGTGAAAATGCCAATAATGCCTACTAAAGGGCTTTCATAGCTATTGACATGTGCTTTTGATACCAAATTTTTCTAATAAAAAAAGGCCGAGGGGGGTAATCATCTCGACCTTTCATATTTTATATTTAAAAGATTGCTTAGTTATAAGCAGCCATACTTACAGCAAATGATGGTGCCCAGTATGGATTGATTGATTCTGAGTGAACTGTTTCCCCAGGACGTTGTGAATGGATGTATTGTCCATTACCTAATGAAATTGCTACGTGGTATGGAGAACCATATGAACCCCAGAAAATTAAGTCACCTGGTTGTGCAGATGAAACTGAGATTTTTGGACCAGCATATTGTTGTTCACCAGTGTAGCTACCAACGTTTACGCCGTAAGTTTGTTTGTAAACATAGTTTACGAAACCTGAACAGTCAAAACCTGAAGGTGTTTTACCACCCCATAAGTAAGGTACACCAACTTGTGCGTAGGCATTGTTTAATAATGCTGTTACGTTACCAGTTTGTGCTTGAGCTGCTGCCTCTGCTTCGGCTGCTGCTTGTGCTTCCGCCGCTGCTTGTGCGTCTGCTTCCGCTTGGGCTGCTGCTTCTGCTTGGGCTGCTGCTTCTGCTTGGGCTGCTGCTTCTGCTTGAGCTGCTGCCTCTGCTTCAGCTGCTGCTTGTGCATCCGCTGCTGCTTGTGCTTCTGCTTCCGCTTGAGCTACTGCTTCTGCGTCCGCTTGCTCTTGAGCCTCTATTTCAGCTGCCACTTGTGCGTCTGCTGCTGCTTGCGCTTCTTCTTCTGCTGCTAAAGCTTCTTCTGCTGCAACTTGTGCTTCGATTTCTGCGTCAGCAGTTTCAGTTTCTTCTACTGAATTTGCAACTGGTGCAACTTCAGCTTCTTCTGTAGCTACAACAGATGCTACTTCAACAACCGTTTCAGTTTCTTCTACTACTGGTGCTTCTTCAACAGCAGGTGCTGCAGCTAAGCCAGGAATAGCCAACGATTGACCAACTAAGATCAAGTCAGATGATAAGTTGTTTTGCGCACGTAATTCAGACGCTGAAACGCCAAATTGACCTGCAATTTTGTTGATAGAGTCGCCAGCAACTACAGTGTAGTTACCATTTACGTCTGCTACATAGTTGTTAACAGTTTCTTCTACTACTGGAGTAGCTTCTACTTCCGTTACAACTGTTTCTTCAGCTACAGGAGCTGTTTGTTCTACTGTTGTTTCTTGAGCTACTTCACCTTTAACTTTTAATTGTTGACCAACTAAAATCAAGTCACCTGAAATACCATTTAAATCACGTAAGTTTTGTGCTGCTGTGTCAAAATCTGCAGCGATTTTGTTTAAAGTATCACCTGCAACAACTGTGTATACATTAGAAGCATCTGCAACACGTTTAGTGCTTGCTACTACTGGTGCATCAACAGTTGGAATATTTAAAGAGTGACCTGCGATAATTAAATCTTGGTTATCGATTGTGTTCACTTCTATTAAGTCTGCAATTGATAAGTCAAATTTGCGTGAAATAGCAGATAAAGTATCACCTGATTCGATTGTATATACTTCGTCTGCTGAAACATTAGTGGTTGCAAAGGCTGCTAAAGCCGCTGACGTCGCTAACGATGTCCCTACCATTCTTTTTACTGAAAACTTCATTAAATTTCTACCCCCTGAAATTACTGATTACAATAGCTATTATATACAAGCGAACCGCAATTTTCCGTAACAATCAGGTTACAAATCATTTACTCTTTCTTACACAAATCCTTAACTTTACGCTATACTTCGCTAATAAAATTTACCTTACTTGAACTAAAATCACAAAAAAATAATAAAAAAATTTAAAAAAGGTTAATAAATCAATCTTTTAAGAAAATCTTAAATTCAAATTAAAGATTTCTATTTTAAATATAAACGCCATATCTCTGTAACAATAACGTAACATTGGATGCAATAAATGTAAAAAAACCTCTTTAAAGTAGTATCGATATCCCATCCACACCCTTCAAAGAGGCATTATTTAAACAAATTTCCCTAAAATAAGCCAAATATAATCATGATTGCCCCCGGTACATTATTCAAGAAATGAATAAAGATGGCATCATTGATATTTTTCTTCCGCCAATAAGCCATAAAACAAGCCGCCCCGATTCCTGCATATATAATGAAAGAAATGAAGTTGCCTGAAAGATGCATACTTGAAAAGAAGATTGAAGAGATGATAATAGCTGCAGAGAAGAAGCTATCCTTGAACATCCCTTTACTGATCATACCGCGGAAAATGATTTCCTCCATCACTGGGGCCATAGTAATCACGGTTAAGCCTAGGTTTAAGGCCACTAGGATATTGCTATTACTACCTAGCAAACCAAAAATCATATCATCATTTACTGTCGTCTCTACTCCGTACATGTTACTCATAATGACTGACATAATCATTTTAAAGGCTAAAACACCTGCAAAAATGGCTAAGTCCTTTAGAATATCATCCCAAGTTAAACCCACAACATTTTCTGGATTTTGCTTTTGGTATCGGCGATAAAACCAATAGCTCACAGCAAACATATAAACAATACTTAAAATGCCCAATATCGTTAACCAGGTATTATCCAAATAGCTACCAAACATGACGTATAATTGAGGTATCGAAACCATTAATGTATAAGCAATCGTCCACAAAACAACCTTAGCCGCGCCAACTATCCAACTCGTCCACTTCTGTCTAGTTGGATCTTGATAATAAGCATCCGTATTTCGATTCTTCCTTTTCCCCATATGATACTCCTAACTTTTTTGTTGATTACAACTTTCCCATATATATGACTTACTTATTTTTTATATCAAAATAAACTATCCTAACCTTACCATATCTGAAAAGTGAATTCACTAGACTAGTGAGAATACTTTCAAAAACTAATAACCATTAACAAGTGTAACGATATTTAAAACGATTGCACTGTAGTTAGAAGCATATGTAATCGTAGTAGTGACAATGATATGAAAATACATGTTAGAAAAACTATAGCCTTGAAAACCTAGCATTTCTTAAATAAGTATTTATTCAATCCTTGAGTAAATAAAATGGGAAGAGTTTTTGTCTCTCCCCATTTTCAATTCCAATTGTATTATTTGCTGTACGCTAGATTTCCGAGTTAAACCTTAGGCAGAAGTTTTCCTAGCATGCCTTCGCGGTGAAGCAAGGATGTCCTACCACATATCAGAATGTTCGGAAGCACCCCGTTACATTCTGAATCGTCAGGCAATGATAGAAAAAAACTGAAAGCAAAAGATTACTAGAAATTTTATTATTCTGCTGAAAATTCGAATGTGTCGTTTTTATGCTCTTTTAAGTTCATATAGAAGCCACTACCTTCATATACTTGAAGAGCGACAACTGATTTCCGGTCTTCTTCATCAGGATAGACATCCTTTACATATGGATTGTATTTTAGAATATCCTCTAAGTAAGATTGATCCACTTCACGCACTTTACCTTCAATGGTAATGGCTTGAATCCCGTTTTCGTCATTTGACATAGCTGAAATCGATACATGCTCATTTGCTTGTAATTGAGTATAGAATTCATTACCAGGTTTAGTCATAAAAAAAATCCCATTTTCATTCGCCACACCAACATTCGCAAACCGTGTACGAGGTTTCCCTTCACTATCTACCGTCGCAAAAACCGCTGCACCCATATTTTCTAAGATTGTCATGTAATCTTGTAATGCCATTTTTCAACATCTCCTTCATAGTTCTACTTTCTTCTATTGTATCGCAAAATCCCATATTTATTTAGTAAAACCTAAGTCAAAAATCTATTAAAAACTGGAAAATGACAGGGTTACCGTTTGCCAGTTTATGGTGTCTAAACTCTATCGAATGGTGTATTATCACTTGCGCTCCCTACGTAGAACTTGTACTCACCAGACTCGATGATAAAGTCATGAGCGCTATTGACCCTTAGGCCTAGTGGGTGGTTGGTGGGCAGTCTTCATGTCTGCCCCTTCTGTTGCGACTAACCGTGCTATGATAGCAACTGCATAAGTCATCCACTACAACAAATGTGTTCACGGTTGAAGTTGAAACTAAGTATGCTAAAACATCTTCCACTCCTTATTCAGGATCCACTGTATATAATAGGTCTACTTTTTACATTTTGGAAAAAGCAATATTTACAAAGTTCTTCACAAAACCCTCCCCTTAAAATTACCCGCTACCAGCTAGTTCCTAATGTTTGCATTTCCTCCTAGCTGTCGCTATATTTGCAAGTGAATAAAAGCTGAAGCCAGTGATTGAATGCGAGGAAATACCATTGAAAACAACCATTAGAAGACGACAAATTAGGGAAATCCCCTTACTAGAAGTCGTTCCATTAGACCAGCGAAACGCCCCCTTACCCTTGATTGTCTATTATCATGGCTGGCAATCCAATAAGGAACTAAATTTAACCCAGGGGCGAAAGTTAGCAAAAGTAGGTTTTCGGGTCCTGTTACCAGACGCCATGAACCATGGTCGCCGCAAGCAAGCCATATCTGCCATCCCATCATTGACTTTTTGGCAAAGTATTCAAAGTAATTTATTTGAATTTGGGGCTATTATCCAACATTTCAAACGACTCAACTTGGTCTTAGATGACCGGATTGGGGTTGGCGGGACTTCTATGGGCGGGTTTACGTCGTCTGCTTTACTGACCCACCATCCAGAAATTAAAGTAGCATCTTGTATGATGGGGTCACCTACCCTTATCCAATACCGAGAGCGACTGATTGAACATGCCAGCAGTTCATTTAACCGGTTTGTCCCAGATGATTTAAGAGATTTGACGGCTTGGGTTGACCGGTATGATTTGTCCACCCAAGTTGACAGCTTAGCGGGCAGACCCTTCTTGATTTGGCACGGTGAACGTGATTGGCGGGTTCCTTATGACCAGACTGCGGGGTTCGTAAAAGACAACAACCACTTGGACAATATCATTTTTGTCCACGAGGATGAAGACCATTTGGTTAAGACAGAAACAATGGATATGATGACGACTTTCTTCTTAGACCATCTATAGGATTACCAACATCACGAAAAAAGGACAACCTTTCCTAGCTGGGGTTAGCTAAGAGGGTTGCCCTTTTTCAATGATTTAGATTTTTATTACTCAGCTTTTAATGCTGCTTTTGTGATGTAGTTGTATGGTTGGTTGAAGTGAGGTAAGAAGAACAAGTCTAATAATGCTAATTTGTCGACTGTTAATTGTTCTTGTACTGCTAATGAGAACATGTGGATTCCCATTGATATGTCAACGCGTGATACCATTTGCGCACCTACGATACGACGAGATTCTTCTTCGTATACGATACGTAATTTAACTTCGCCATTTTCTTCT
>NZ_JBOEQF010000063.1:0-11883 GCF_050689315.1 Aerococcus sp. L_32 | reverse complement strand
GAACTCAGCTGCTAAGTTTTGACCGTAGTCAGAAGAGTTATCTTGGATGATTGCTGCAGTTTCATAACCTTCTTGATTAGCAAATTCCGCTAATACAGAACCTTGGAAAGCATCTTGGAACGGCACACGGTATACGTATTCCAAAACATTGCCAGAGCTATCTAATGTTAATGAGTCACCTGTCGCTGCTGGTGCAACAATTGGCACACTTGCATCAGTCGCTGTTTGGATTTGCGCTTCTGTTGAACCTGTTGTATCAGAACCTACTAAAACGGAGATGTTTTCTTCATCAATTAAACGCGCAGTTTGCGTAGTTGACTCAGTTGCATCTGACTTGTTGTCTACAGAGATATAGTTCACATCTTTACCTAAGACACCACCATCTTCGTTGATTTCTTTGAAGGCTAAGGCTGCACCATCATTGATCGCAGTACCGTAAGCAGAAAAGGCACCTGATAAACCAAAGTTACCACCAACATTGAAAGTCTCGTTGTCTGCAGTGTTTGAAGCGCCTGAATTGCTAGTAGAAGTCGCAGCCCCACAAGCAGCTAAAGTGACGGTAGATAGTAAAGTTAAAGCTAATTTTTTAAATTTCATCTATATGTCCTCCCCAGAACGTAATTGATTTTAATTTTGCCTCATGTTCAAACCCAAGCGCTACATCATTATTTGCCATAAAAAAAACGACAGCCTCTTCAGGACCGTCGTTCTAACCAAGGCCCTCTTTAATGAGAAATAGGACCCTACACATTTGTAGAATCCCCTTAGTTAATAATAATAATGTTAGCAAAGGTTGGCAAAACAAGATTATTGACATTGTATGATTGTTTTACAGCTGTTTTCATCTTGTTTCACTCCTTTTCTAATTTGTTCTTAATGAGTTGCTATTAATATAGCAAAGTTTTAAAAGGGTTACAAGCCTTTTATTAGAAATTTGCTAGAAAATGCAGAGAATCTTTTTTAAAGTATAAAAGTACTAAATCCTATTCTGGCGCTACTGCAGTTGATCCAACCACTTCATTATTTTGAATCTCTTGGATGTAGGCTGTTTTATTTGGTGTATGGTCTTCTTTCATTGTGATCGCACCAGTTACCCCTTGGAAGTCAGTGGTGTTAGCAATCGCTTCAGCAATGGCTTGGTTGTCTTCAGAACCCACTTCTTCTATCGCATTTGCGTATAGATAAACCGCGTCATAACCTAGGGCAGCAAACTCATCCGGTGCTTTACCGTAAGCTTCTTCAAAAGCTGCTGAGAATTCTTGAGAGGCTTGAGAAGCATCCTCATCTGAGGCGAAATGAGACACATAATAGATGTCATTCATGTTTTCTTCACCCGCAAGTGAGCTTAACTCTTCTGAGGCCAAACCATCCGGTCCAACAATCGCTGCTTCAATACCCATTTCACGGGCTTGTTTGATGATTGTTCCCGCTTCAGTATAGTAACCAGCAATGAAAATAACATCAGGATTTTTAGATTTAATATTCGTTAAGATAGATGAGAAGTCTGTATCGCCTGATACATAAGATTCAGTTGCTACAACTTCCCCTTCAAAGGCTGCAGTAAATTCGTCTGATAGAATTTGTCCGTAATCTGAAGAGTTATCTTGCATAACCGCTGCCGTTTCATATCCTTGGTCATTTGAAAAACGTGCAATCGCGCCCCCTTGGAAGGAGTTTAGGAAGGCTACCGAGAACCCATATTCATAAGCTTCGCCATTTGAATCCAAGGTCGCCCCATCACTTGTTACCGCTGGCCCAATAAATGGCACTTGCGCTTGTGTAGCTGCATTAATTTGCGCTTGGAAGTTAGCGGTCAATGACGGTCCAACAATTGCTGATACGCCCTCTTCATCAATCAAACGCGCCGCTGCTGACGCCGATTCATTTGCATCCGACTTGTTATCCGCTTCAATATATTCAATTTGCTTGCCGTCGATCCCACCAGCTTCATTGATCTCTTCAACCGCTAGCTTCGCGCCATTATTAATATCATTCCCGTAACCAGCAGCAGAACCCGTTAACTCAAAGTTCCCACCAATTTTAATCGTGTCCTCACTCGTATTTGAATTCGAACTAGAAGTCTGCGTCAAATTCCCACAACCCGCAATCACCATTGTTGACAGCAACATGACTGAGAAACGCTTAATCCCTTTAATATTCATCATAAATCCTCCTATATTCCACTACATATTTTATCTTTAATATAATTACCAATCCCTTTTATTGAAAAAGGACATCCCTTAACTCAAAACCTTCCCCTTCATTCTCATCACTCTTCTTAGCTAACTTATCCCAATAAAAAAGCCGGCGCTTCGTGAGATACGAGCCACCGGCTAATTAGCTAGGCCCATATTTCATGGAAAAAAGGACCCTACATCATGTTGTAGAACCCTAACTAAGCTAATAAAAGTAATAAAGATGCGTGAGAAATACTAAGCGGGTTTGAGGCCCAAATAGCTTCTGATGATTTTTCGTTCATGTTAGTCATGGTACCTCGCTCCTTTTCGTTTTTCTGAGTTATCTATAATATAACAAATTAAATTCTAATAATAAAGCTTTATTTTAATCATTTTATCATTATTTTTTTCGAAATTTCATTGCCAACCAACTCATTCCTTCGACATTGATCTTCACTATTTCAACACCCAGTCCATCACCAACATCCTAATCCCTGCTCTACAAAGGAGACGTTACCCTCTCGGCAAATGATGTCTTCCTTTCAACTTTTGTCCCAGTTGCAACTCTTCCACGACTGATGAACATCTTATGTTTGCCTTACTTTACAAGTTAAAGAGGGCTATCTCGCTTAAAGGAGACAGCCCTCTTCTTGCTTCTTATATTGGTATTAATATATTCGTATCGATTATTTACGTTTGCGTCCTGGTAAGGCTAAACCTAATCCAGCAACGATTGCTGAGAAGGCAAATCCAAAGCCACCTGCTGTGAATCCAGCTTCTGGCAATGTAGCCGCAGCCGCAACAGCTGCTTCTTTTTCCTCAACTTTAGATGATTTACCTGGTGTTTTGGCATCAGCTTTATCTGTCGTTTTATCTGTAGAACCAGCTTCAGTTGAACCTGATTGTCCATCCGTTTCACCTGCAGTCACTTCTCCTGCCGGCGTTTCTTTATCTGGTACGCCTTCGCCCGGAGCTTCTTCACCCGGTACTTCTTCACCTGGTGTTTCACCAGCTTCAGATAGTAAAGCTTCGTAGTCAGCAGTTAAGATTGGGATGATTTGGTTTTGTGGTAATTCGTCAGCGTAGTCTGCTAAGTTTACAACGCCAGTTTCCATTGCCTCCATCACCACACGGTCTAACGAAGGTCCTTCTTCACGTTCACCAGATAGCATCGTATAACCGTCCCCGCCTTGTGCTAAGAAGTCGTTGGTTGCCATGAAGTAGCTACCACTTGCGTCATCAGCCACTAATTCAAATTCACCTGTTTCACGGTTTAAGATATAAACACCTAATACACGTTGACCTGCTTCTAATGTTGGGTCGAAGTAGATTTTGATATCAGACGATACTTGTAAGAAACCACCTAAAGCCGCTAAGCTTGGCAAGTTTGAGTCTTCATCGATTGCTTCTACAGTGTATTGACCATCAGAAGATGAATAAGATTCAGTCACAGTCGTTGCTGAGTAAGCCAATTCAAACATGTCGTAAATTGTTTCACCAGTTACTTGAATTTGAGAGATGATGTTACCAAATGGTAAGACAGCAATTACGTCGCCTTCAGTGATTGGTTCATCTTGAACGATTTGGTCACGAATACCACCACCATTGATCATAGCGAAATCAGTTGGGTTATTGAACCCACCGTTACGGCCATATTCAACCATTGCGTCAGTAACGTATGTACCTGAGTTTGTTTCGTGTGAACGCACGTACTCACGAACACCGTTAAACCAGATTGGATTTTCATCAACGATCACACGACCTGTTTCTTCCTCAAATGCCGTAGAAGCTTCATCAACAATCGCTTGAACTGTTTCATTTGTACGGCCAGCAGTTACTTGGTTGCCCTCTTCGTCAAATTCATATCCAATTGTTTCTAAGGCTGTTTGTGCATCCACTAATTGGCCTTCTGTTAATGAAGGATCAACAAAGTTCAATGTTACTAAACCAATGTTGTTTAAAGCAGTACCAGTTTGTTGTAGTAAAACATTCCCATAATGTTCATTGGCAAAAGCTGTATGAGAGTGACCATCTAAAATGATAATTTGGTAAGCATCGAATGCTGCAACGTCATCTAAAGCCGCTGCTAAAGCAGTTGCGCGCCATTCTTCATTCGTTGTTGCATCTACACCTAAGTGAGATAAGACGATAAAGGCGTCTTCAATTGTTGTTTGGTCTTCGATTAAACGGTTAATTTCATTAACTGTTGTATCAATTGGAGATAAGAATTCAATGTTTTGAACGTTATTTGGATGTGTTTTAGTCGCTGTTTCTGGTGTTGTTACCCCAACGACACCTAAGTTATACCCTTGTGTCGCAACGTTTGTAGAAGGTTCAAATACTAACTCTTGGCTATCTGCATATACAGTATTTACGGATAATACAGGGAAACCAGTTTCATCTTGATAACCAGTTGCAACATCTTGACCAAAGTCAAATTCGTGGTTACCCACTGCCATTGCGTCATAGCCAGCTTCGCTCATCGCTTCAGCCATCGCTGCACCTTCATCATGGTTAGATAAAGGTAACCCTTGGAAGGCATCCCCAGCATCTACAATCACATCTGCGCCAACTTCTTCAAAGTATTGGGCTGCATTTGCGATACCAATTACACCGTTAGCTTGTTCAGCACGACCGTGAATGTCATTTGTATGGGCAATGGTAATTTCATCCACACGACCGTCGCTATCAGTATCTGCGTCACTTGCTGCAGTCGTTACAGGTGTTTCAACTGCTACTTCTGACACTGTTAAGTCTTCAGTAATCACGTCTTCAACAACTGGATCTATAAGTGTTGATTCTTCAACGACAGGTTCAGTAGCTACTTCTTCTGTTGTTTCAGTTACTGCTGAAGATTCTGCTGTTTCACTTGCTACTGTCTCTTCAGTTGCTGGTACTTCTTCAGCAACCACTTCAGAACTTGTATCTTCAGTACTTGTGGCATTTGCGACGGGTGTTTCTGCGACGGCCGATACTTCTGCTGCTTCAGCTTGAGGTGTAGCTGCTAAACCAACGATACCTGCTGCTGCGATTGATAGCACAATACGACTAGTAGAAATAAAATAACGTTTTGACATTTTCTCCTCCTCATATAAAACCCAATAAGTGACCCACTAAGTATATCATACCGACCACATGTTAATGTTCGTATTTGAATGGTGTAAATTTTATGTAAACGCTATTTTTTCGATAAAAAAAGCAGATTTCCGAAAAAGGAGATCTGCTTAACTTTATATGTATTGCAAAAAATATTACTATTTTAGCTACCAAAAGAAACTTTGATATCTTGATCATATTGATTATCTAGCATACCACGTTGGCAGTATGCGATGTCGTCTTCAATGCGGCAAATCTTAACCAATTCGTTTTGAACGAATTCGCCTTCAGGAATTGCACTCTTTGCCTTGTAAACCATTTGATCAACTAAGACGCGAATTTCGCCTGATTGATCTTTTGTCACAGGTTCAACGACAATTGCTACCCTATTCATCAACATTACTATCTCCTAAATATCTTAATTCAGCCATCAGTCCCTCCCATTTTATATGCTTTACATAGCCCTGTCAAATATTGCTAGCTTGGGCTTTTGACTTTGTTTTCTCATTAAAAATTCATTATTGTGTTTGACCATTCTTCAAAGACCATGTTTCTTCAAATAAATGGCTTTCCATCACTTTCAAATCATCCGCTACAACTGGGCTAAATCCCATCTGATTGAGAACATCTTTGTGTAGGTCCAGACCCGGTGCTAGTTCAGTTAAAACCAATTTCGATTCATTATTCAACTCAAACACCGCTCTATCAGTCACAATGGTTATTTTCTTACCCGCCTTAACTGCTTTTAACCCATTGAAAGTAACATAAGATAGGGAATCCGTAAACTTACTTTTACCTCTTTGATCATCAATTACTAGTTGGTTATTTTCAATATGACTTTTATCTTTCACCATAAAAGGACCTACAAAAATAATTTGCTTTGCCCCTTCCGCAATGTCCATCATACCACCAGGCCCCATAATACGATTACCCAATAAAGTCGTATTCACATTGCCATTTTGGTTTATTTCACCAAATCCAAGTACTGTTGTCTCTAGACCGCCACCATGGTATAGGTCGAACATGTCACCAGAGTTAATGACTGCCTCTGCATTATAATTTGGTCCATAGTCAAAACCGGGAGCAGGTACCCCACCAACAGCTCCTAAATCTGTGGTGAAATGATATTGATCCAGTAAATTGGCTTCATAAAATAAATTAGATACCATACAAGGAAGTCCAACGCCTATATTAATAATCGAATGCCGCTTCAATTCCAAAGCTGCCCTACGTGCAATCACCAATTTAGGGGACAACGGTGCTGGTTTTATTGGCAAATTATGGCTACGAATTTCATTTGAAAGTAACGGACTATAGCTTGTAGCAAAAGTTTGTTGATGATACTCAGGTGTGCCTTTATACACGTAATCTACTAAAATTCCTGGTACAAGTACGGATTTTGCCTGTAAACTATCTTTTTTAACTACTTGTTCAACTTGAGCAATGACAATTCCCCCAGAATTCTTAGCTGCAATAGCCATTGTTAAGGCTTGTAGATTCATAGGTTCATGCGTGAAAGCCAAGTTCCCCTTCTCATCAGCATAAGTCGCCTTAATAACGGCTACATCAATGCCAATACTCTTGTAAAATAACCACTCTTCGCCTTGCAGATGTTCAACTACCATTAAGTCTTCTTGCTGACGAGCTTTATCAGACATTTTTCCGCCAGATTGACGAGGGTCTACATAGGTATCAAGTCCAACTTTTGTCCACACTCCTGGTCCTTTTTCCGCGGCATTTCGATAAAGTAAACCAATCGTGCCTTGTGGTATAATAAATAGTTCAATTTGATTATCCAAAGCAGCTTGCCCAGTTAATGGGGCTCCGTGGATATGTGACCCGATATAGCGTTTGAGTAATCCAGGTGCTAGCAATAAGTCAATGCCCGTTCCCTCACCGCGACTGAGTCCTGCAACTGATATCACCGTTATGTCTTTTGGATGACTAGTTTGCTCATATTGATGACGTAAGGCGCCAAAAAATTCCTCCGCCAAACCGCCAATACCACTAGTTGTAAAAGCAATGCGTGCCTCATCTTTCACTAGGGTGACAATTTCTGTTACTGAACGTACCTTACTTTTCATAGTCCACCTCTAAATTATTTTTAATGCTTCAATAAAAATAGCGGACTAAGTTTTCGCACCCGGTCCGCCACAAGACTTTTAAACAAACTATACAAAGGCGCTAGTTCCTGTTAAATGTCGCCCTATAATCAAACTATTCACTTCATGCGTGCCTTCATAGGAGTAAATAGCTTCTGCATCGCCAAAATATCTTGCAACTTCCGTCTCAACAGTAATACCATTTCCTCCGCAAATTTCTCTACCCAATGCGACAGTTTCCCTTAGTAAACGCGCATTTTGCATTTTAGCAATTGAAGCTGGCACTTCAGCATATTTTCCCTCAGTTTGAAGTTCAGCTAAGCGATAAGATAAGGATAAGCCAGTTGCAGCATTCGCTTGCATCCTCGCTAATTTTTCCTGGGTAATTTGGAATTGGCTAACTTTTTTACCGAACTGTTCTCGTTGTCCCGTATATTTCAAAGCCGCTCTTAGGGCACCCGCATGCCCACCTGCCGTAATATGGGAAACATCTGCACGCGTTGCGTAAAGGATACGCGAAACATCTCTGAAGGATTGAATTTTAGGTAGTCTAAAGGCCTCAGCCACCTGTACATTCTTTAAATGAATATGACCATTTTGTACCAGTCTTAGGGCTATTTTCCCATCAATCTTCTCTACAGTAAGCCCCTCGGTTGCGGCCGGTACCATGAAGCAAAGGATATCATTATTTTCTGGGTTACGGGCAAATACTGGTATGAAATCAGCTGATCCTGCGCCGCCAATCCAACGTTTCTCACCATTTAATAGCCAATTATCGCCATCTCTTACTGCTGTTGTCGCCATACCACCTGCAATATCAGATCCATGGTCGGGTTCAGTTAGGGCAAAACAAGTCTGCCATTCAAAACTAGTAAATTTTGGTGCAAAATAATCAATTTGTTCCTGACTTCCGCCTAGTAGTAAGGTAGTAAAGCCTAGCCCCGCATGTACTGTCATAAAGGTCGCTAAGGACATATCCGTCCTAGCCAATTCATAATAACGGAAAAGATTAAAATATTCGCTCACTTTATATGGGCGCTGCCCTTCTTTGAATAAATCAGGATGATTCATCAAACCAAGGTCGCCGACCGCTTTAAAAGCCTCAAAAGGAAAAGTCTCTTGTTTCCAGTGCTGTTTTAAAGTAGGCGCTATTTGATTTTCTAATACTTGACGCAATTTACGCAACAATTCAACTTCTATTTCAGTTAATTTTTGGCTGAATCCGTATACGTCCTCAGGATATAATTCTGAAAGTATCTGCTGTTTATCCATATGCCCACCCTCCTACTTAAATAAAGCCGAAAGATTAGTCATATAGGCATGTCGTTCTTGGAAACCATTAATCAGTTCCTCAAATATTTCATCAACTGTCATAATCTCGTTAATCCGCCCCACGCCTTGACCCATGCTGAGTTGCGCATGTTGGACATCCCCATTTTGCATCGCTTCATAAGACCTACGCCCTGAAATCAAAGGCATTAGTGTTTCTAGGGTCGCGCCCTCTTTTTCTGCTTGAAGGATTTCTTGAGCCATTTCATTATTCGCCACACGCATACCATTTCTTAAAGAGGTCATTGTTAAAACAGTCCCATTTTCTGGTATCTGTAATAAGGCTTGCCGATAAGTATCAGAAGCATTCACTTCTGGTGTTGCTAGAAATCTAGTGGACATTAAGACACCATCTACGCCTAAAGACATAGCGGCATATAGGCTTTTACTGTCCACAATCCCACCAGCAGCCAATACAGGTACAGACATTTTCTCTACCGCTTTAGCCCAAAGTACTGGACCAGAAACAAGGTCTACTCCCGGATGGCCACCACCTTCAGCACCAACAAAGGCAATGATATCCGCACCATCTTCCTGTGCCGCTAACCCATGGCGGATAGAAGTAACTTTATGAATCACTTTAATACCAGCATCTTTCAATGGTTGGATAAAGTTTCTCGGCCGTTGACCAGAAGTTTCAACTACTGGTACCCCCTCTTCAACCAAGACTTGAATATAATCCATAATCACTTCTGGCATGGCTACTTCAGGTACTAATGAAATGTTGAAGCCAAATGGTTTATCCGTTAAAGTTTTCATTTTTTTGACTTCAGCTCTTAAGCTATCTACATCCGGGAAAGCCATGGACGGTATTATACCAAGTCCACCAGCATTTGACACAGCTGAAGCAAGTTCAGCCAGCGACATATACTGCATCCCCCCTTGGATAATTGGATACTGTATATTGAGCATTTCAGTGACACGCGTTTGCATATTGGATCGCTCCTTCTCATATTAACGATTAGAGGTTATCAAATAGGCTTGCGCTTATGATGAAAGTTCATTATCCCCATCAATATTTGATAACCATTCATTATTCCTCATCTAGAAAGTCGTATTTAAGGCTTTGATTTTCTAAATAAAAATTCTCTAAAATAGATTGGTATACAAAATTTTCAACTTTTGAATACCCTGCTTTTTTCTCACGTACTAAGGTTGGCGTATAGGGAATAGGGTCTTCAAATCTTTTCTCAACAATCCCCATCTGATTTAATTTGGTAATAAATAAACTAAAATATACTGTTGGTAATAGCGCGACCAACTGGTTATAAAGGACAGTTTCAATCATGTAGTCCCAAGAGCCTGAAGTAAATAATTGAATCGCCTTAGAATCATGGGTACGCAATTTCTCCATCACCAAATCATGTACGACATCTTCCTTGTTATAAGTAACATAATGATAGTCATCTAAGTGTGACCATCTAAGCAAGCGTTTCGTCACTAAGGGATGATCTGGTCCCATAAAAGCCACAATTTCTGTTCGTACCAATTGATGGGATTCATATTTATCTTCATCAAGTGTTTCAGGTGGCACTAGAACAGCCATATGAATCATATTATCTTGTAGCATCTGATATAAATCATTGGTACCCGCTTCTACAATCTCAATATGGGCATCTGGATTTTCAATCAGAAATTGAGGAATAAATTTATTGAAGAAAAATCTTAAGTAAGTTGGATGAATCCCAATCTTGATACGCCCTTTATGGACGAGCGATTCTTTTTCAATCACTTGTTCTAGACTATTATATTGATTCAAGACCTTTAAGGCTGAACCATACACCCGCATCCCAGATTCGGAAACGCTTACAATTCTACCGTTCTTTCGGTTGAAAAGCGACACGCCCTGTTGTTTTTCAAAATTTTTAATAAATTGGCTTAAAGCTGACTGTGAAACAAATAGATTTTCTGCGGCAACTGTTAAATTCCCATTTGATTTTACAATCTCCACGAAATACTGCATTTGGTTGATGTCCATATTTATTGGCTCCTTTACGTTTCTTCTTGCCAATAGTTTAACATACCAGGCTATTTCCCTTGAAACTGAGGCTTTCTCTTCTCTAAGAAAGCAGTAACTGCCTCGCGGTGGTCCGCAGTTAAGGAAGCCTTACGCATATATTTCGCTTCTAATTGGTTATTGTCTAATGCTTTTGGATATTGTAGATCATACATAATCGCCTTTTGATAAGCTATAGCTACTGAAGGGCCGGTAACAAAACGACTAGCTAAGTCTAACGCGGCTACTAGTAATGCTTCATCCGCTACTACTTGGTAAGTAAGTCCATAGTTTTCAGCTAGAGCAGAGGTAATGGGTTCATTTAGCATGACATGACGATTGGTCCGGTAGACGCCAATTGATTGACTCAAACTAAAGAGCAAGCTAGTATCACCTGGAAAAGCCATCTGAGTGAAGGCCGTCACTAATTGTGCCCCTTCCCCCATCAATATAAAATCACAAGCCAAAGCTAAACCTAATCCAGCACCAGCTGCCACACCATTTACGGCTGCAATGACGGGTTTAGATGACCCGCGAACAGCTGCAACCATTTCACCTGTTTTAATCACCCCTGATTCAGGAATCCCTTCGCCTGATGCCACTAAGTCTTTGAATTGACGGATGTCACCACCAGCACAGAAGTATTTTCCAGCCCCTGTAATTACAATCGCCTTTACATCCGGATTTTCTTCAACCGATGCTACAGCATCAATCACTTCCTGATAAGTTGTTTCAGAAAAGGCATTACCGGAGGCTTCACGATTAAAGGTAATCCTTGCAATGTGGTTTTCGATGGTAAATAAAATTGTTTCAAACATTGATTTACTCCTTTGCAAAATGGGCAAGTGACTAGCTAATCCTATAAATTTCGGATAATTTAGCTAATCACTGCCAGCATCTTGTTTAGCGAATATACTCAAATATACCCGCAGCACCCATACCAGCACCTATACACATAGACACCATGCCATACTTACTATCTTCACGCTTGCCCATTTCAGCTAGCAACCTTGATGTTAAAATCGCACCTGTTGCCCCTAGAGGATGGCCTAGGGCAATCGCTCCACCATTCACATTAGTGATGGATTGATCAATACCTAATTCACGAATTGACGCTAAAGCTTGGGAGGCAAAGGCCTCGTTTAACTCAATTAAATCTAAATCATCTAAAGTTAAACCAGTA
>NZ_JBOEQF010000062.1:0-11964 GCF_050689315.1 Aerococcus sp. L_32 | reverse complement strand
GCTGCTACACTTGTACACATGATGGCCTTTGACTTCTTGCGTGAAAATGCTGTCTTCATGGGACTATTAGCCCTATACTTCGCGGTAACAGTCGCAGCCTCTGTATACGCAAACAGCAAACAAAAAGCAACAGCTTAATTTTTGAGAAATTTTCTAAATAAGCAAGACCTCCAAAAAACAGGGGAAATCCTGGTCTGATGGGGGTCTTTTTGATTTTGCTGCCATATTTTCAATTGAATCATTGTTGCTAATTGTTTATTTTTGTTTAATAATGTTGACAAATAAAATGTAAGCGCTATAATAACAAATGTAAAGTATACAAGTAGAGGAGGATGACCATTGTCAGAAGTTAAAGAATCGTTAGTGTCGATTGAAGATACCTTTATTTCTCACGCGACAACAAGCGAAGAAGTCTTAAAAGAAATTGGTTTGAAATTATTGAAGAAAGGACTCGTGAAAGAAAAGTTTATTGAAAATATTTTAGAACGTGAACAAAATTATCCCACCGGCTTGGATTTGTCCGTAATTGATCCTAGCTATAGCAATATCGCTGTTCCGCATACTGAAGGAGAATTCGTGAATGCGACCAAGGTGATTCCTGTTGGCTTAACCAATAAAGTTGTTTTTCACAATATGATTCACCCTAAAGAATCCCTAGAAGTGTCTAACTTATTCATCATTTTGAATAATAATCCAGAGGAACAGTCGCAAATTCTAGCCAAGATTATGGACTTTATCAACATTTTAGATACTGAAGAAGCGCAAGCTTTATTCCAAGCGTCAACACCGTTGGACCTTTACGACATTATCGAAGGCAAAATATAAAAATAAATATAAAAAATTCAGGAGGTAATAAGATGACGAAGATTTTAGCAGCTTGTGGGGCAGGGGTTAACTCAAGCCATCAAATTAAACATGCCATTGAAGAAGAAATGAAAAAACGCGGGTACAGTGTGACTTGTGACGCTGTAATGATCAAAGATATTACTGAAGATATGTTAAACAAGTATGATATTTTTGCGGAAATTGCGGATACGGATTTCTCTTTTGATATCAAGATTCCAGTTGTCAATGCAGGACCGATTCTATACCGTATTCCAGCGATGGCCAAACCAGTTTACGATGAAATTGAATCGATTATTAAATAGATGCTAGGAAAAGTATTTGGAGGTAGAAGATGAGCTATATTATCGATTTGGCGAATACAGTACTCCAACCTTTGATAAATTTAGGGGCAGCGCCTTTAATGACGATTATTTTGACCGTCATTGCCTTATTATTCCGGGTGAAATTTACCAAAGCGCTTGAAGGTGGGATTAAATTAGGGATTGCCTTAACAGGGGTTGGGGCGATCATGAACATTTTAACAGGTGCCTTCTCGAGTGCGCTAGGGGAATTTGTTGCCAATACAGGGTTGAATTTAAATGTGACTGACGTTGGTTGGGCACCCTTAGCGACCATTACTTGGGGTTCACCGTACACGCTATACTTTATGTTTGTTGTATTGATTATTAACGGTATTATGCTGGCTTTAAATAAAACAAACACGCTAGATGTGGATATCTTTGATATTTGGCATTTATCAATCGTTGGATTATTTGCAATGTATATGGGCGCCAACTTATTCGTAACAACCTTATTAGTTGTTTTTATTGGGGTATTGAAAATCATTAACTCTGACTTGATGAAACCGACATTTAATGACTTATTGAATGCTCCGGATGAAAACCCAATGACCACGACTCATATGAATTACATGATGAACCCAATTATCATGTTATTAGATAAAATCTATGACAAGTTGTTCTCTTGGTTAGATAAATACGACTTCGATGCCGCAAAATTAAATAGTAAAATTGGTTTTTGGGGATCTAAGTTTGCCATTGGGATTTACCTAGGCTTCTTCGTAGGCATCCTAGCGGGTATTTCAATTCAGGAAATGCTGACCTTAGGGTTTACAGCGGCTGTCTGTTTGGAACTCTTTTCAGTTATCGGTCAATGGTTTATTGCCTCCGTTGAGCCCTTATCGCAAGGGGTAACAGACTTTACCAGTAAAAAATTCTCAGATCGTACCTTTAACATCGGGTTAGACTGGCCCTTTATCGCTGGTCGTGCTGAAATTTGGGCGGTTGCCAACGTATTGGCACCAATCATGTTGATTGAAGCCCTAGTTTTACCGAATAATGGTTTACTACCACTTGGTGGAATTATCGCCATGGGACTAACACCAGCTTTATTAGTTGTTACTCGTGGGAGAATTATCCGTATGATCGTAATTGGTACAGTCTTATTACCAACCTTCCTATATTCTGGTACCTTAATCGCACCATTCGTTACAGAAACAGCCAAGCAAGTAGGGGCCTTCCCAGCTGACGTAGCTTCCAACGCCTTGATTTCACATTCAACCTTAGAAGGGCCAATTGAAAAATTTGTGGCTTACTTTGTTGGACAAGCTTCACAAGGGGATATCGAAATGATCTTGTATGCAGCCTTAGCGGTTGTTATCTACCTTGTCTTATTCGTTTGGTATGCAAAAGAAATGAAGAAACGTAATGCTGAATATGCAGAGAAAAAAGCATAAGCATTTGTCAACAAAATAAAGAAAAAGCAAACCCGCAACGTCTGAAGATGTTGCGGGTTTGCTTTTGTTTATAGCGGTAGTCATTTTTCAAAGGGTAAATGACGCCTATTCAGAAACTAATAGGATGTTTGAATGCTTCACAATCTGTTCATAGCGGTGGTCTTCATCATTATTAATGACTACGGCAGTCACGTCGTTTAAAGAATAGTAAGTGAAGAAGTCCTCTTTACCAACTTTAGAGGCGTCTAGCAGTAGGTACTTCTCAGTTGAATTATTCAGAGCCAGTTCCTGCGTCTTTCCTTCTTCAAGGGTGGCAGTCATAATGCTGTTATTGGTGACCCCGTTGGCAGAAAAGAAGGCCTTGTGGAATTTTAGGTTTTCCAGTACAGAAAGGGTGATATAGCCATTAAAAGCTTGAGTATTCTTCTTAATTTTACCCCCTAGTAGGTAGACATTGATGTCTTTATCAGCCAGGGTATTGAAGACGGGTAAGCAGTTGGTGTATACCTCGTAATCTTGCCGTTCCATCTTTTGAGCCATGATTTCCATGGTGGTACCAGGGCCCATGTAGATGATGTCACCGTCATTAATTAGCTCAATCGCTTTTTCAGCGATACGGTTTTTCTCGCTGATATTAATGACTTTCTTAGCATCATGAGATAGTTCTTCTTTTGGATATTCGCCTAGTGAAATTGCTCCCCCATGAACCCGTCTTAATGAACCACTTTCTTCTAGTTCTGTTAAGTCTCGACGCACAGTCATATCTGATACATTTAACTTGTCGACGATATCAGTTACGGATACGGTGCCGTTTCGTTTAAGTAAATCTAAGATTAGTTCATGTCTTTTCTTTTTTAACATTGTTGAGTTCACCTCATTTCCGGTAATTCGTTATAGGTATTTTTCAATTATTATTAGCCAGTGCTTCAATAGCATCGTCATAGAAAATAGGTCGTATATATATCATATAACGAAATAATGCTCTTCTCAAATACATAGTATACTTGAAAAGAGCACAAAATGAATTAATATTCGATTATAGTCACGCGATCAAATAAATCATCAAAATGATTGATATTGATATGGCCCGTGATACTCTCCATAGTATTTAGCATACCAGTTGTCATGGCTTGTTTAAGTAGGTGAATATCATCTAAATTATCCTCTAAGGCCACTGCAATCCCTGCAACTGTTGCATCACCAGAGCCAACAGGATTTACAACAGGAATGGTTGGTATATTTACCTTATAAAAGCGGTTGTTATGTTTAGCAAAAGCCCCGTCGCCTCCTAAAGACACGACAATCCACTCAATCCCCGAAAATAATTCATCAGCTAAGACAGCTTTTAAATCGGCTGGATCTGCACTCACTTTTTGACCTAATAAATCGGACAATTCCTCGATATTGGGTTTGATTACAGTAGGTTTAAATGGACTTTCTAGTACACTTGAAAGATTAGATTTGGATGTATCGAGCACGGTTTTCTTGTCTAAATCATTGGTAATTTGAATCAGTTTTACATAGTAATCTTCTTCTAAACCCTTGGGTAAAGACCCAGAAATGGTAATGACATCAGCATAGTCAACAGCTTGTTTGAAGCGAGTTAAGAAGGCCGTATTTTCATTATCGGTGATGGTAGGGCCTGATTCTAAGACTTCGGTTTGTTGGCCATCATGTAAGATGGCAATACAATTTCTGGTGTCACCTTCGATAGATAAGAAATCTGTTTTGATACCGTTTTCATTTAATTCCGAGACAATGCCTTCACCTAAATGTCCACCGATAAAACCAGTGGCGGTGACGGCTTTATTTAAATCATGAATGACCCTAGTCACATTAATCCCTTTGCCACCAGCTGTCTTACCCACTTGGTCAGTTCTATTTGTTGTGTCTAATCGCAGGTCGGGGATGGTGTATGAGATATCAATGGAAGGGTTTAAGGTTACAGTCAAAATCATATAATCACCGCTTAATCGTGGTATTCGCCACGGTCCCATTTTTCAAGGTATTCAGTGAATAAGTCAGGGTTGTCTGAATGATTGCTTGATTCAAGGTGGGTAATTTTGTTGATTAGGGTTTTATTTTCTTCAGAAGGTTGATATTCCTCTTGGATAAAGGCAGAAATGATATCTTCCATTAATAATTCACCAGTAATCATCCCACCGAAGGCGATAACGTTGGCGTTTAATTCTCGCTTAGAGTATTGAGCAGTTGTCATATCTCTTACCAAAGCTGCACGAACGCCTGGCACTTTGTTGACGGCGTTTGAAATCCCAACACCAGTACCACAAATGACGACACCAAGATCAGCTTCACCATTTGTTACTGCCTCACCAACTTTACGCCCAAAGATAGGGTAGTGGGTTCTCACGTGATTATGGGTACCTACATCAACCACCTCATAACCTTGTTCTACTAAGTAATCTGATACGCGAATTTTAATATCTGTCACGATATGGTCACAACCAATTGCAATTTTCATAATTTTACCTCCGATTCTATTCTCTTAGCACATAGCGTTTAACATATCTACACGGATTTGGTGACGACCACCGTCATAATCGGCAGATAGAAATGCATCCACAATGTTCTCTGCTAGTTCGTGCCCCACAATTTGTTCACCTAATGTAATGATTTTTGAATTATTGTGTTCTCTTGTCATATAAGCAGACCGTTCATCAGAAACTTCGGCAGCAATAATCCCTTTGATTTTTGTAGCTGAAATGTATGAACCAGCACCATATCGATCAAATAAAATACCGCGGGCATTATCATCCGCTAGAATTTGTTGAGCTACCTTAGTAGTAGATTCTACAAAATCGATGCTAGGTGTTTCTGATAGATCTTCAAAATCAATCTTGTTTGTTTGTAAGTATTGTTTAATAACTTCTTTTAATTGCATTCCGTCTTTGTCAGCACCAAGATACACTTTCATAATATAACCTCCAAAATTTAATTTATTTATTTATAAACACATTGTAGAACATAAATAAACAAATATCAACAATAACAATCATAATAAATAAAAAATATTCTGAAAAAGCTTGACTATAATGCGAAAGCGTTATAATATCTAATTAAACAAATAGAAACAAAAAACAACATAAAGTAACAATCAGTTACAAGGAGGACATTATGAAATTCGTATCAGAAGGTAAACTAAATAAATTAAAACAATTATCTACTAAAGAAGGATTTATTTCCGCGCTAGCTATTGATCAACGGGGGTCATTGAAGAAAATGATCGCTCAAGCAGGGGAAACAGAGAATATTCAAAAGGCGGTTGAAACATTCAAAGAAGCTATTTCTGAAGAGTTGACACCTTACGCTTCATCTATCTTATTAGACCCTGAATATGGTTTACCAGCGGCAAAAGTGAAAGCGCCTTCTGCAGGTTTGTTATTAGCTTATGAAGAAACAGGTTATGACGCTTCAGAACCAGGTCGCTTACCGGACTTATTACCAATTTGGTCTGCTAGACGAATTAAAGATGAAGGGGCAGATGCTGTTAAATTCCTTCTATATTATGATGCAGATGAAGATACTGAAATTAATGAACAAAAAAAAGCCTTTGTAGAACGTATTGGTTCTGAATGTAAGGCAGAAGAAATTCCTTACTTCTTAGAGATCTTAACTTATGACAAAGATATTGAAGATGCTAAATCGAAAGAATATGCAGAAGTGAAACCAAGAAAAGTTTTAGAAGCTATGAAAGAATTCTCTAAGGATAGATATGATGTAGATGTCTTAAAAGTGGAAGTGCCTGTAAATATGAACTTTGTTGAAGGCTTTAATGATGATGAGCCAGTATACACTGCTGAAGAAGCAAAAGGTTACTTTAAAGCGCAAGACGAAGCGACAGAATTGCCATATATCTACTTAAGTGCAGGAGTAAGTTCACAATTATTTAGAGATACCTTAGTATTCGCCAAAGAAGCTGGCGCAGACTTTAATGGGGTTTTATGTGGCCGGGCTACTTGGAAAGAGTCGGTTGCCGTTTTTGCTAATGAAGGAGAAGCTGCAGCCCGCGAATGGTTGAGCACACAGGGTGTGGCCAATATTGAAGAATTAAATCAGACATTAAACGAGACAGCAGTGTCTTGGGAAAGTAAAATTGCCAGTAATTTAGTCACAAGTAAATAAGGTCAATTAACGGAGGTAGCAGTGATGAATAAAGAAGAAGCAACTATGATAGGTTTTGAAATTGTCGCATATGCTGGTGAGGCACGGTCAATTTTGGTGGAAGCTTTATCCAAAGCGCGAAACGGCGAATTTGACGAAGCTGAACGATTGGTTGGTGAAGCCAACGAAAGTTTAGTGGATGCCCATAATGCCCAAACAAATATGCTAGCTAAAGAAGCGAGTGGTGAGAATATTGAGTTAGGTTTCATTATGGTCCACGGACAAGACCACTTAATGACGACCTTGTTGTTAAAAGAGATTGTCACTGATTTTATCGAACTTTACCGTAGAGTAGGTGACTAAAATGATGGACAAATTGATTTCTCAGATTGAGAAGATGAAGCCATTCTTCGAGAAACTATCTAGAAATATTTACTTAAGGGCGATTAAAGATGGGTTTATATCAGCCATGCCTGTCGTCTTATTCTCCAGTATCTTTATGCTGATTGCTTATGTGCCTAATGTGTGGGGATTCTACTGGAGTGATGAAGTTGTTGCCTTCATTGTAAAACCATATACCTTCTCAATGGGGATTTTAGGGCTACTCGTTTCAGCAACAACAGCAAGGGCGCTAACAGATTCCTATAATAGACGCTTGCCGGCAACCAAGCAGTTAAATCGGGTTTCCACCATGATTGCAGCGATTGTTGTCTTTCTATTCCTTTCATCAACTGAAATTGCACAGGGTGAAGGGGATGCAGTTGTTGCAGGATTCTCATCTGGTTATCTCGGCACAACAGGGCTATTAGCAGCCTTTGTAGCAGCCTTTATTGCCGTGATTGTCTATAATTTCTGTATGAAAAATGACATAGCCATTCGAATGCCAGAGGAAGTACCACCAAATATCTCACAAGCATTTACGGACGTTATCCCATTTGCTATTGCAGTGGTCATCGCGTATGGTATTGACATTGCGATTCGTGCTTTTACAGGCGTAAGTTTTGCACAAGCCATAATTCAAATGTTTCAACCCTTGTTTACTGCAGCCGATGGTTATGTGGGGATCGCCATTATTTACGGTGCTATAGGATTCTTCTGGTTTATTGGTATTCATGGACCATCAATTGTAGAACCAGCCATTACTGCAATTGCCTTCTTGAATATGGATGCAAACCTAGCATTAATCCAAGGTGGTGAGCATGCTGCTAACATTATTACACCGGGCTTACAGTACTTTGTTGCAACATTAGGGGGTACAGGTGCAACGTTTGTCGTGCCTTACTTATTTATGTGGTTTGGTAAATCAAAACAAAATAAAGCAGTGGGGAAAGCGTCATTTATCCCAACCTCTTTTGGTGTGAATGAGCCAATCCTATTTGGTGGACCATTGGTATTGAATCCAGTATTCTTTGTACCTTTTGTTTTAGCACCTATTTTAAATGTCTGGATTTTTAAATTTTTTGTAGAAGTTTTTGGAATGAATGGATTCTCTTATTTCCTACCTTGGCCAACACCAGGACCTATAGGTATCGTATTAGGGACAGGAATTGCACCTTTATCATTTGTTGTAGTGGCTCTACTGATTGTAGTAGATGCGATTATTTACTACCCATTCTTTAAAGTTTATGACAAACAAATTTTAGAAAAAGAATTAAGTAACGAAGATGAAATTATTGAAGAACAAGCAGAAACTAAAGCTGATGCAACTGAAGTCGGAGAAAATGACGGTCAAGTTTCAACTGGTAGTCATATCAAAGATGAAGTATCTGTCTTGGTCTTATGTGCCGGTGCAGGAACCAGTGGGCTATTAGCCAACGCCCTAAACAAGGGGGCTAAGGAATATGATGTTCCAGTAGTAGCAGGTGCAGGGGCTTATGGTGCTCACCAAGAGATTATGGGGAACTATGATTTAATCATATTGGCACCTCAAGTCGTTTCTAACTATGATGATATTAAAGAAGATGCTGATCGGTTAAATGTGAAGTTAGTCAAAACAAGAGGGAAAGAATACATCTCATTAACGCGCGATCCAAAAGCCGCATTAGAATTTGTTGATTCCGTATTAAAAGAAGCATAATAGTTAAAGTTAAGCAAAGGAGTTTATGATGAATTTACCTAAAGAATTTTTATTGGGTGGCGCAACAGCTGCTTATCAAGCAGAAGGTGCAACGTCAGTGGACGGGAAAGGTAAGGTGGCCTGGGATGATTATTTGGAAAAACAAGGTCGATTTAAAGCCGATCCTGCGAGTGATTTTTATAACAAATATCCGATAGATTTAAAATTGTCACACGAATTTGGTGTTGATGCTATTCGTATATCTATTGCATGGTCGCGTATCTTCCCTAATGGAGACGATGCGGAAGCTAATCCAGCTGGTGTACAATTTTACCATGATTTGTTTAAAGAAGCTCGTGCTCAAGGGGTTGAGCCTTATGTTACACTGCATCATTTCGATACACCGGATGCCTTACATAGTCAAGGAGATTTCTTAAATCCGCATACAATTGAAAGTTTTGTCAGATATGCAGAATTTTGCTTTAACGAATATCAAGAGGAAGTAAAATATTGGATTACCTTTAATGAGATTTGGCCTGTAATTAGTGGGCAATATTTAGTAGGAAAATTCCCACCAGCAATTACTTATGACTTTTCAAAAACTTTACAAGGACAACATAATATGATGGTTGCCCATGCAAAAGCCATTAAATTATTTAAGGACAACCAGTATGATGGTGAGATTGGAATTATTCATTCATTAGAAACGAAGTATCCTTATGAAGGTAAAAAAGAAAATGAGCATGCAGCATTCTTGTATGATGTACTTGCGAATAAGTTTTTACTAGATGCTACCTATAAAGGTTACTATACCGAAGAAGTGATGGATGCTGTAAATGAAATACTACTAGCAAATAATGGTGAAATTCATATTACAGAAGAAGACCTAGCGCACTTAGATGCAGCGAAAGATTTAAATGACTTCCTCGGTATTAACTACTATCAAAGTAATTTTGTAAAAGCGTATGATGGTGATAATGATATCCACCATAATGGTACAGGTGAGAAGGGAACGTCAGTATTCGCGTTACATGGCGTTGGTGAGCAAATGTTTGATATGGACATCCCTAGAAATGATTGGGATTGGTTAATTTATCCGGATGGTTTAAGAGATCAAATGATTCGGGTAGCAAAAGAGTATCCAAACTATAAGAAGATTTATGTAACAGAAAATGGAATGGGGTATAAGGATGACTTCAATACGAAGTTAATCGATGATACGCCTCGAATTGATTACATCAGAAAGCATTTAATAGCTTGTACAGAGGCAATTGATGCTGGTGTCAATGTAGCAGGTTACTTTGTTTGGTCATTAATGGATGTATTCTCATGGTCAAATGGCTATAATAAACGATATGGGCTATTCTATGTAGACTTCGATACGCAAGAAAGATATCCCAAGAAGAGTGCATATTGGTGGAAACAATTGAATGAGAATAGAGATTTAAGCTCAAATGATATAGGATAATAGTAGTTAATTAACCATCTAAGGTGGTATACTTTAGATGGTTATTTTGTACTTTTACCTTAAAAGCTACAAATTTTACTAGTAAGCTTGCACCAATAATTGTAAGTAAACTTGATCTTAAAAAGAATTAAGTTAGCATAAAAGGTCGGGACTTAGTTCCGGCCTTTTTAATATGAGACTTGGAACTTAAATTTTTTAACGAGACCAATATATTAAAAGCTTTATTCAATCTAGATAAATTTGTAAATGTTTAAGATAGTTATTTCTGGTTATAAATAGATTTTGTTATACTAAGATTAAGAAATAGGTTAATGATATAAGGAGTTTCTTTCATGACAACTGAAAAAAATAAGATGATAGCTGGGCTGATTTATGACGCCAACTATGACCAGGAATTAATAGACGCCAGAGCGGATGCCAAGGAATTGTGTTATGACTTTAATCATGCACGGCCTAGTGAAAAAGTAAAGCGACAAGACATTATCCGCCAGTTACTAGGCAAAACGGGCGATAGATTTGAAATTGCAGGGCCATTTTATTGTGATTATGGGTTCAACATTGAAATTGGGGAAAACTTTTATGCCAACCACAATTTAGTTATCCTAGACGGGGCTAAAGTCATATTCGGAGATGATGTCTTTGTTGCACCAGACTGTGGTTTCTATACAGCTGGTCATCCACTAGATGTTGAAAGACGTAATAAAGGCTTAGAATATGCTAAACCCATTACAGTCGGCAATAATGTCTGGTTTGGTGGTGGCGTGAAAGTCATGCCAGGTGTAACGATTGGCGACGGGGCTGTCATTGGTGGCGGTTCAGTAGTCACAAAAGATATCCCAGCCAACATGATTGCAGTCGGTAACCCTTGTAAGCCAATCCGTGAAATTACTGAAGCAGATGCCCGTTGTGACGGTTAATCTGCTATAATAACTATTGAGAGAGGTTGAGATAAAATGAATAATAATGACCGACTAACGCGCTTGCGTTATGCTTTAGATATCAAAGACGAAGATGTTGTAAAAATTTTCGACATGGGTGGGGCAAGTGTCACAGCTGATCAAGTACGTGCCTTCACTACTTCAACGCCTACTAGTGAAGATGAGTATGAGCGTGAGTATGAAGAAGTCTTAGACAATGAACACTTTGAACGCTTTTTAAATGGGATTATCACTTCCCAACGTGGCGTCCGTGAAGGGGCACCGGAACCAAAGCTTGAGTTAACTGACGACAATGCCAACAATCTATTATTGAAGAAAATGAAGATTGCCTTGTCATTAACCACAGAAGATTTGCATGAAATCATGGAAGATGCTGGTGGCCGTTTAACCAAAAGTGAATTAGGCGCCGTCTTACGTAAAGAAGGACACCGCAACTACAAACCATGTGGTGACCGGTACGCACGTAACTTCCTAAATGGGTTGAAAATGCGCTACCGCGGGGAATAAATTACCGTCACATATATAGTAGTTAATAGTAGAAATCAGACTGGGGAAACCTAGTCTTTTTTCGTATAAACTGTTATAATTTCTTGACAATTGCCAGAAGAGGTGTGAAAAAGTGAAGAAAGATCTATATCCAACAGAAGTTCTTGAAGTGACAGTTGAGAAACTGGACCATACAGGCGTGGGGTTTGTGCGCTATATCCATCCGCCAGAAAAAGGCCCCCACGGAAAACATTTACTACTATTTATCGATAATGTCGTCCCAGGAGACAAAGTTCGCGTGACTGTGCCCAAC
>NZ_JBOEQF010000061.1:0-12246 GCF_050689315.1 Aerococcus sp. L_32 | reverse complement strand
AAACTCAGCTGCTAAGTTTTGACCGTAGTCAGAAGAGTTATCTTGGATGATTGCTGCAGTTTCGTAACCTTCTTGGTTAGCAAATTCCGCTAATACAGAACCTTGGAAAGCATCTTGGAATGGCACACGGAATACGTATTCCAGGACATTACCAGAGCTATCTAATGTTAATGAGTCCCCTGTCGCTGCTGGCGCAACAATTGGCACACTTGCGTCAGTCGCTGTTTGGATTTGTGCTTCAGTTGATCCTGTTGTATCAGAACCCACCAAAACGGAGATGTTTTCTTCATCAATTAAACGAGCAGTTTGCGTAGTTGACTCAGTTGCATCTGACTTGTTGTCTACAGAGATGTAGTTCACATCTTTACTTAAGACACCACCATCTTCATTGATTTCTTTAAAGGCTAAGGCTGCACCATCATTGATCGCAGTACCGTAAGCAGAAAAGGCACCTGATAAACCAAAGTTACCACCAACATTGAAAGTTTCGTTGTCTGCAGTGTTTGAAGCGCCTGAATTGCTAGTAGAAGTCGCAGCCCCACAAGCAGCTAAAGTGACGGTAGATAATAAAGTTAAAGCTAGTTTTCTAAATTTCATCTATATGTCCTCCCCAGAACGTAATTGATTTTAATTTTGCCTCATGTCCAAACCCAAGCGCTACATCATTATTTGCCATAAAAAAAACGACAGCCTCTTCAGGACCGTCGTTCTAACCAAGGCCCCTCTTTAACGAGAAATAGGACCCTACACATTTGTAGAATCCCCTTAGTTAATAATAATAATAATGTTAGCAAAGGTTGGCGAAACAGGACTATTGACATTGCAGGATTGTTTTACAGCTGTTTTCATCTTGTTTCACTCCTTTCTAATTTGTTCTTAATGAGTTGCTATTAATATAGCAAAGTTTTTAAAGGGTTACAAGCCTTTTATTAGAAATTTGCTAGAAAATCCGGAGATTCCTTTTTGCCATTCCAAAAATACTAAAACCTATTCTGGCGCTACTGCCGTTGATCCAACCACTTCATTATTTTGAATCTCTTGGATGTAGGCTGTTTTATTTGGTGTATGGTCTTCTTTCATTGTGATCGCACCAGTTACCCCTTGGAAGTCAGTGGTGTTAGCAATCGCTTCAGCAATGGCTTGGTTGTCTTCAGAACCCACTTCTTCTACCGCATTTGCGTATAGGTAAACTGCGTCATAACCTAGGGCCGCAAACTCATCCGGTGCTTTACCGTAGGCTTCTTCAAAGGCTGCTGAGAATTCTTGAGAGGCTTTTGAAGCATCTTCATCTGAGGCGAAATGAGACACATAGTAGATGTCATTCATGTTTTCTTCACCCGCAAGTGAGCTCAACTCTTCTGAGGCCAAACCATCTGGTCCAACAATCGCTGCTTCAATGCCCATTTCACGCGCTTGTTTGATGATTGTTCCCGCTTCAGTATAGTAACCAGCAATGAAAATAACATCCGGATTTTTAGATTTAATATTCGTCAAGATAGAAGAGTAATCTGTATCGCCTGATACATAAGATTCAGTTGCTACAACATCCCCTTCAAAAGCGCTTGTAAATTCGTCTGACAAGATTTGTCCGTAATCTGACGAGTTATCTTGCATAACCGCTGCCGTTTCATAGCCTTGGTCATTTGAAAAACGTGCAATCGCTCCCCCTTGGAAGGAGTTTAGGAAGGCTACTGAGAACCCATATTCATAAACTTCGCCATTAGAATCCAAGGTTGCCCCATCACTTGTTACCGCTGGCCCAATAAATGGCACTTGCGCTTGTGTAGCTGCATTAATTTGCGCTTGGAAGTTGGCAGTTAACGATGGGCCAATAATCGCTGATACGCCCTCTTCATCAATCAAACGCGCCGCTGCAGATGCTGATTCATTAGCATCCGACTTATTATCCGCTTCAATATATTCAATTTGCTTGCCGTCGATCCCACCAGCTTCATTAATCTCTTCAACCGCTAGTTTCGCTCCATTATTAATATCATTCCCGTAACCAGCAGCAGAACCCGTTAACTCAAAGTTCCCACCAATTTTAATCGTGTCCTCACTCGTATTAGAATTCGAACTAGAAGTCTGCGTCAAATTTCCACAACCCGCAATTACCATTGTTGACAGCAACATGACTGAGAAACGTTTAATCCCTTTAATATTCATCATAAATCCTCCTATATCTCCACTATAATTTTAAACTTTAATATAATTGCCGATCCCCTTCTTTGAAAAAGGGGATTCCTTAACTCAAAATATTCTCCTTCATTCTCGTCACTCTTCTTAGCTAACTGGTCCCAATAAAAAAGCCGGCGCTTCGTGAGATACGAGCCACCGGCTAATTAGCTAGGCCCATATTTCATGGAAAAAAGGACCCTACATCATGTTGTAGAACCCTAACTAAGCTAATAAAAGTAATAAAGATGTGTGAGAAATACTAATCGGGTTTGAGGCCCAAATAGCCATCGATGATTTTTCGTTCATTTTAGTCATGGTACCTCGCTCCTTTTCGTTTTTCTGAGTTGTCTATAATATACCAAATTAAATTCTAATAATAAAGCTTTATTTTAATCAAATTATCATTTTTTGTAAATTCCTTTGAGATTGCCTACTTATCGCCCTAACTTGACTCTAATCGTTTTATTTATATCTTTTTTGGCTTATTCCTGCCTATTTCCTTTTTCCTATTGATTCCAGCTAATCTTTCTCGGTGGTCTATATAATGATAGTAAAATCAATAAAGCTGTGAAGCTCTGACGTATGTAATTCAAATGATCATTTTGGTGATGATTATGCTGATAGGGTTTGTCGCTGAATGACAACAATTATTAAAAGCACCAATAACCATAGCCGGATCTGTTCAGTTTCTAACCTTCTTTCAAAATAATGGTTTTATGGGCCTTCTTTTAATCCTCGCCTTATACGGACCTGACGGCATGTTCTATACCTCGCTCATCAATATCCCAACCAATCTCTTTATCTATTCCTTTGGGGTCTGGGCCATGTCACGAGGCAATGATACCGATTTACATCCTAAACAATTGGCAAAACGACTCTTACTTTCAACCCTTGTCCCAGTCGCACCTATTCCATTACTGATTAATGCTTTAGGTTTAGTTTAGTTTACAAATTAAAGAGGGCTGTCTCCTTTAATCCAGACAGCCCTCTTTTTGTATCTTCTATTAGTATCGATTATTTACGTTTGCGTCCTGGTAAGGCTAAACCTAATCCAGCAACGATTGCTGAGAAGGCAAACCCAAAGCCACCTGCTGTGAATCCAGCTTTTGGCAATGTAGCCGCAGCGGCTACAGCTGCTTCTTTTTCTTCAGCTTTAGATGATTTACCTGGGGTTTTAGGATCAGCTTTATCTATTGTTTTATCTGTAGAACCAGCTTCAGTTGAACCTGATTGTCCATCCGTTTTACCTGAAGTCGCTTCTTCTTCTGCTTCACCGCCAGTTGTTTCTTCTGCCGGAGTTTCCTCTGCAGGCGTTTCTTCACCTGGTACTTCTTCGCCCGGAACTTCTTCACCTGGTGTTTCACCAGCTTCAGCTAGTAAAGCTTCGTAGTCAGCAGTTAAGATTGGGATAATTTGGTTTTGTGGTAATTCGTCAGCATAGTCTGCTAAGTTTACAACGCCACTTTCCATTGCATCCATCACAACACGGTCTAACGAAGGTCCTTCTTCACGTTCACCAGATAGCATCGTATAGCCGTCCCCACCTTGTGCTAAGAAGTCGTTAGTTGCCATGAAGTAGCTACCACTTTCGTCATCAGCCACTAATTCAAATTCACCGGTTTCGCGGTTTAAGATGTAAACACCTAATACACGTTGACCTGCTTCTAATGTTGGGTCGAAGTAGATTTTGATGTCAGAAGATACTTGTAAGAAACCACCTAAAGCTGCTAGACTTGGTAAGTTTGAGTCTTCATCGATTGCTTCTACAGTGTATTGACCATCAGAAGATGAATAAGGTTCCGTTACAGTCGTTGCTGAGTAAGCCAATTCAAACATGTCGTAGATTGTTTCACCAGTTACTTGGATTTGAGAGATGATATTCCCAAACGGTAAAACAGCAATCACGTCGCCTTCAGTGATTGGTTCCCCTTGAACGATTTGCTCACGAATACCACCCCCGTTGATCATAGCGAAATCAGTTGGGTTGTTGAAACCACCGTTACGGCCGTATTCAACCATTGCGTCGGTAATGTATGTACCTGAGTTTGTTTCGTGTGAACGCACGTGCTCACGAACACCGTTAAACCAGATTGGGTTTTCTTCAACGATCACGCGACCTGTTTCTTCTTCAAAAGTAGCAGAAGCATCATCAACAATCGCTTGAACTGTTTCATTTGTACGGCCAGCAGTTACTTGGTTGCCCTCTTCGTCAAATTCGTAACCAATTGTTTCTAAGGCTGTTTGTGCATCCACTAATTGACCTTCTGTTAATGATGGATCAACAAAGTTCAATGTCACTAAACCAATGTTATTTAAAGCAGTACCTGTTTGTTGTAGTAAAACATTACCGTAACGTTCATTGGCAAAAGCTGTATGAGAGTGACCATCTAAGACGATAATTTGGTAAGCATCGAATGCTGCAACGTCATCTAAGGCCGCTGCTAAAGCAGTTGCGCGCCATTCTTCATTCGTTGTTGCATCTATACCTAAGTGAGATAAGACGATAAAGGCGTCTTCAATTGTTGTTTGGTCTTCGATTAAACGGTTAATTTCATTAACTGTTGTATCAATTGGAGATAAGAATTCAATGTTTTGAACGTTATTTGGATGTGTTTTAGTCGCTGTTTCTGGTGTTGTTACCCCAACGACACCTAAGTTATACCCTTGTGTCGAAACGTTTGTAGAAGGTTCAAATACTAACTCTTGGCTATCTGCATATACAGTGTTTACTGATAATACTGGGAAACCAGTTTTGTCTTGATAACCAGTTGCAACATCTTGACCGAAGTCAAATTCATGGTTACCCACTGCCATTACGTCATAGCCAGCTTCGTTCATCGCTTCAGCCATTGCTGCACCTTCATCATGGTTAGATAAAGGTAAACCTTGGAATGCATCCCCAGCATCTACAATCACATCTGCGTCAACTTCTTCAAAATATTGGGCTGCATTTGCAATACCAATTACACCGTTAGCTTGTTCAGCACGACCGTGAATGTCATTTGTATGGGCAATGGTAATTTCATCCACACGACCATCACCATCCGTATCTGCGTCGCTTGCTGCAGCCGTTACCGGTGTTTCAACGGCTACTTCTGACACTGTTAAGTCTTCAGTAATCACGTCTTCAACAACTGGATCTACAAGTGTTGATTCTTCAACGACAGGTTCAGTAGTTACTTCTTCTGTTGTTTCAGTTATTGCTGAAGATGCTGCTGTTTCGCTTGCTACAGTTTCTTCAACTGCTGACGCTTCCTCAGTTGTAGGTGCTTCTTCGGCAACCACTTCAGAAGTGGTTGCTTCAGTACTTGTGGCATTTGTTGCGGGTGTTTCAGCAACGGCGGTTACTTCTGCTGCTTCAACTTGAGTTGTAGCTGCTAAACCAACGATACCTGTTGCTGCGATAGATAACACAATACGACTAGTAGAAATAAAATAACGTTTTGACATGTTCTCCTCCTCATATAAAACCCAATAAGTGTCCCACTTAGCATAATACCGACTAAATGTTAATATCGCTATTTATATGATGTAAATTTTGTGTAAATAATATTTATAAAATAAAAAAAGCAGGCACCCTATTACCGGAAACCTGCTTCTAATATAATATATTGCAAAGTTTAGCTAACAACAGAAACTTTGATATCTTGATCATATTGATTATCTAACATACCACGTTGGCAGTATGCGATGTCGTCTTCAATGCGGCAAATCTTAACCAATTCGTTTTGAACGAATTCACCGTCAGGAATTGCACTCTTTGCCTTGTATACCATTTGATCAACTAAGACGCGAATTTCGCCAGATTGGTCCTTTGTCACTGGTTCAACGACAATTGCTACCCTATTCATCAACATTACTATCTCCTAAATACATAAATACAGCCATTAGTCACGCTTATTTTATATTCTTTATTAAGGTATGTCAAATATTGCCAAGTTACGTCCCCTCATCATCTTCTAATAAAAATACATTATCGTACTTGATGATTACTTAAAACCCATTCATCCTGATATAATTGGCTGTCTATTTCTTTTAAGTCTTCAGCAATTTCCGGGTTAAATGGCATATGGTCAAGAACGTCCTTATGCAATTCTAGACCGGGTGCCACTTCAGTTAAAACCAATTTCGCTTCCTTATTCAACACAAACACCGCTCTATCAGTCACAATGGTTATTTTCTTACCCGCCTTAACTGCTTTTAGCCCATTGAAAGTGACATAAGATAAGGCGTCCGTAAATTTACTATTACTTCCTTGTTCATCAACCACTAGCTGGTTATTTTCAACATGACTTTTATCTTTCACCATAAAAGGACCTACAAAAATAATTTGCTTTGCCCCTTCCGCAATGTCCATCATGCCGCCAGGCCCCATAATACGGTTGCCCAATAAAGTCGTATTCACATTGCCATTTTGGTTTATTTCACCAAATCCAAGTACTGTTGTCTCTAGACCACCACCATGGTATAGGTCGAACATGTCACCAGAGTTAATGACTGCCTCTGCATTATAATTTGGTCCATAGTCAAATCCGGGAGCAGGTACCCCACCAACAGCTCCTAAATCTGTGGTGAAATGATATTCATCAAGTAAATTGGCTTCATAAAATAAATTAGATACCATACAAGGAAGCCCAACTCCTATATTAATAATCGAATTCTGCTTCAATTCCAAAGCTGCCCTGCGTGCAATCACTAATTTAGGGGACAAGGGTGCTGGTTTTATTGGCAAATAATCGCTACGAATTTCATTTGAAAGCAACGGATTATAGCTTGTAGCAAAAGTTTGTTGATGATACTCAGGTGTGCCTTTATACACGTAATCTACCAAAATCCCTGGTACAAGAACGGATTTTGCCTGTAAACTTCCTCTTTTAACTACTTGTTCAACTTGAGCAATGACGATTCCACCAGAATTCTTAGCTGCAATAGCCATTGTTAAGGCTTGTAGATTCATAGGTTCATGCGTGAAAGTCAAATTCCCCTGATCATCAGCATAAGTTGCCTTAATAACGGCTACATCAATGCCAATGCTCTTATAAAATAACCACTCTTCGCCTTGCAGATTTTCAACTACCATTAAGTCTTCTTGCTGACGAGCTTTATCAGACATTTTTCCGCCAGAATGACGAGGGTCTACATAGGTATCAAGTCCAACTTTTGTCCATACGCCCGGTCCATTTTCCGCGGCATTTCGATAAAGTAAACCAATCGTTCCTTGCGGTATAATAAATAGTTCAATTTGATTATTTAAAGCAGCTTGCCCAGTTAATGGGGCCCCGTGGATATGAGACCCGATATAGCGTTTGAGTAATCCAGGTGCTAACAATAAATCGATTCCCGTTCCCTCACCGCGACTGAGTCCTGCAACTGATATCACCGTAATGTCTTTTGGATGACTGGCTTGCTCATATTGCTGACGTAAGGCGCTAAAAAATTCCTCCGCCAAACCACCAATACCACTAGTTGTGAAAGCAATACGTGCCTCATCTTTCACTAAGGTGACAATTTCTGTTACTGAACGTACCTTACTTTTCATAGTCCACCTCTAAATTCTTTTTAATGCTTCAATAAAAATAGCGGACTAAGTTTTCGCACCCGGTCCGCCACAAGACTTTTAAACAAACTATACAAAGGCGCTAAATCCTGTTAAATGTCGCCCTATAATCAAACTATTCACTTCATGTGTACCTTCGTAGGAATAAATGGCTTCTGCATCTCCAAAATATCTTGCAACTTCCGTATCCACCGTAATACCATTTCCTCCGCAAATTTCTCTACCCAATGCTACAGTTTCCCTTAATAAACGAGCATTTTGCATTTTAGCAATTGAAGCTGGCACTTCAGCATATTTCCCCTCAGTTTGAAGTTCAGCTAAGCGATAAGATAAGGATAAGCCAGTTGCAGCATTCGCTTGCATCCTCGCTAATTTTTCCTGGGTAATTTGGAATTGGCTAACTTTTTTACCGAACTGTTCTCGCTGTCCCGTATATTTCAAAGCCGCTCTTAAGGCACCCGCATGCCCACCTGCCGTAATATGGGAAACATCTGCACGCGTTGCGTAAAGGATACGCGAAACATCTCTAAAGGATTGGATTTTAGGTAGTCTAAAGGCCTCAGCCACCTGTACATTCTTTAAATGAATATGACCATTTTGTACCAGTCTTAGGGCTATTTTCCCATCAATCTTCTCTACGGTAAGGCCCTCGGTTGCGGTTGATACCATGAAGCAAAGGATATCATTATTTTCTGGATTACGGGCAAATACAGGGATAAAATCAGCTGAACCAGCACCACCAATCCACCGCTTTTCACCATTCAATAGCCAATTATCCCCATCTTTCACCGCTGTTGTCGCCATGCCTCCAGCTATATCTGACCCGTGATCAGGTTCTGTTAAGGCAAAACAAGTCTGCCACTCAAAACTAGTAAATTTTGGTGCGAAATAATCAATTTGTTCCTGACTTCCGCCTTGTAGTAAGGTAGTGAAGCCTAGCCCCGCATGGACAGTCATAAAGGTCGCTAAGGACATATCCGTCCTGGCCAATTCATAATAACGGAAAAGATTAAAATATTCGCTCACTTTATATGGGTACTGGCTTTCTTTGAATAAATCAGGATGATTCATTAAACCTAGGTCGCCGACCGTTTTAAAAGCCTCAAAAGGAAAAGTCTCTTCTTTCCAGTGCTGTTTTAAAGTAGGCGCTATTTGATTTTCTAATACTTGACGCAATTTACTCAACAATTCAACTTCTATTTCAGTTAATTTTTGGCTGAAACCATAGACGTCTTCAGGATATAAATCTGAAAGTATCTGCTGTTTATCCATATGCCTACCCTCCTACTTAAATACAGCCGAAAGGTTAGTCATATAGGCATGTCGTTCTTGGAACCCATTAATAAGCTCCTCAAATATTTCATCAACTGTCATAATCTCGTTAATTCGCCCCACGCCTTGACCCATGCTGAGTTGTGCATGTTGGACATCCCCATTTTGCATCGCTTCATAAGACCTACGCCCTGAAATCAAAGGCATTAGTGTTTCTAGTGTCGCGCCGTCTTTTTCTGCTTGAAGGATTTCTTGAGCCATTTCATTATTAGCCACACGCATAGCATTTCTTAAAGATGTCATTGTTAAAACAGTCCCATTTTCTGGTATCTGTAATAAGGCCTGCCGATAAGTATCCGAAGCATTCACTTCTGGTGTTGCTAGAAATCTAGTGGACATTAAGACACCATCTACACCTAAAGCCATAGCGGCATATAGGCTTTTACTATCCACAATCCCACCAGCAGCCAATACAGGTACAGATATTTTCTCTACCGCTTTAGCCCAAAGTATAGGCCCAGAAACAAGGTCTACTCCTGGGTGGCCACCACCTTCAGCACCAACAAAGGCAATGATATCCGCACCATCTTCCTGTGCCGCTAACCCATGGCGGATGGAGGTAACTTTATGAATCACTTTAATACCAGCATCTTTCAATGGTTGGATAAAGTTTCTTGGTCGTTGACCAGAAGTTTCAACTACTGGTACCCCCTCTTCAACCAAGACTTGAATATAATCCATAATCACTTCTGGCATGGCTACTTCAGGTACTAATGAAATGTTGAAGCCAAAGGGTTTATCAGTTAAAGTTTTCATTTTTTTGACTTCAGCTCTTAAACTATCTACGTCCGGGAAAGCCATGGACGGTACTATACCAAGTCCACCAGCATTTGACACAGCTGAAGCAAGTTCAGCCAGCGACATATACTGCATTCCCCCTTGGATAATTGGATACTGAATATTGAGCATTTCAGTGACACGCGTTTGCATATTGGATCGCTCCTTCTCATATTAACGATTAGAGGTTATCAAATAGGCCTGCACTTATCATGAAAGTTCATTATCCGCACCGTATTTATCTAATAACCACTAATTAAGCTTCATCTAGAAAATCATATTTAAGACTTTCATTTTCTAGATAGAAATTCTCTAAAATAGATTGGTAAACAAAGTTTTCAACTTTTGAATACCCTGCTTTTTTCTCACGTACTAAGGTTGGAATATAGGGAATAGGATCTTCAAATCGTTTCTCCACAATCCCCATTTGATTTAATTTTGAAATAAATAAACTAAAATATACTGTTGGCAAAAGCGCAACTAATTGATTATAGAGGACTGTTTCAATCATGTAATCCCAAGAACCTGAAGTAAACAATTGAATCGCCTTAGAATCATGGGTACGCAATTTTTCCCTAACCAAATCGTGCACAATGTCTTCCTTGTTATAAGTAACATAATGATAGCCATCTAGATGTGACCATTTAAGTAGGCGTTTCGTCCTTAAAGGATGGTCTGGTCCCATAAAAGCCACAATTTCTGTTCTCACTAATTGATGTGATTCATATTTATTTTCATCTAATATCTCAGGTGGTACTAGGACTGCCATATGAATCATATTATCTTGTAGCATCCGGTATAAATCATTAGTACCTGCTTCAACAATTTCAATGTGGGCATCTGGATTTTCGATGAGAAATTGTGGAATAAATTTATTAAAGAAAAATCTTAAGTAAGTTGGGTGAATCCCAATCTTGATGCGCCCCTTGTGGACGAGCGATTCTTTCTCAATGACTTGTTCCAAGTTGTTGTATTGGTTCAAGACTTTTAAAGCTGAACTATAAACGCGCATCCCCGATTCGGAAACGCTTACAATTCTACCGTTCTTTCGGTTGAAAAGCGACACACCCTGTTGTTTTTCAAAATTTTTAATAAATTGGCTTAAAGCTGACTGTGAGACAAATAGATTTTCTGCGGCAACTGTTAAGTTACCATTTGATTTTACAATTTCCACGAAATACTGCATTTGGTTGATGTCCATATTTATTGGCCCCTTTACGTTTCTTCTTGCCAATAGTTTAACATACCAGGCTATTTCCCTTGAAACTGAGGATTTCTTTTTGCTAAGAAAGCAGTTACTGCCTCGCGGTGATCTGCAGTTAAGGAAGCTTCACGCATATATTTCGCTTCTAATTTGTTATTCTCTAAAGCCTTTGGATATTGTAGATCATACATAATTGCCTTTTGATAAGTTATAGCTACAGAAGGGCCGGCAACAAAACGACTAGCTAAGTCCAACGCGGCTGCTAGTAATCCTTCATCCGCTACTACTTGATAGGTAAGTCCATAGTCTTCGGCTAAGTCAGATGTAATGGGTTCATTTAGCATGACATGACGGTTAGTCCGGTAAACGCCAATTGATTGACTCAAATTAAAGAGCAAACTAGTATCACCTGGAAAAGCCATCTGAATGAAGGCCGTCACTAATTGTGCATTTTCCCCCATCAAAATAAAATCACAAGCCAAAGCTAAGCCTAACCCAGCACCAGCTGCCACACCGTTTACGGCTGCTATCACTGGTTTAGACGACCTACGAACAGCTGCAACCATCTCTCCTGTTTTAATCACACCTGATTCGGGAATACCTTCACCAGACGCCACCAAGTCTTTAAATTGGCGAATATCACCACCAGCACAGAAATAGTTTCCAGCCCCTGTAATTACAATCGCTTTTACATCTGGATTCTCTTCAACCGATGCTACAGCATCAATCACTTCCTGATAAGTTGTTTCAGAAAAGGCATTACCGGAAGCTTCACGATTAAAGGTAATCCTTGCAATTTGGTTCTCGATGGTAAATAAAATTGTTTCAAACATTGATTTACTCCTTTGCAAAATGGGCAAGTGACTAGCTAATCATATAGTTTTCGGATAATTTAGCTAACCACCGCCAACATCTTGTTTAGCGAATATACTCAAATATACCCGCAGCACCCATACCAGCACCTATACACATAGACACCATGCCGTATTTACTGTCTTCACGCTTGCCCATTTCAGCTAGCAACCTTGATGTTAAAATCGCACCTGTTGCCCCTAGAGGATGCCCTAGGGCAATCGCTCCACCATTCACATTGGTGATGGATTGATCAATACCTAATTCACGTATAGACGCTAAAGCTTGTGAGGCAAAGGCTTCATTTAATTCAATTAAATCTAAATTATCTAAAGTTAACCCAGTT
>NZ_JBOEQF010000060.1:0-12287 GCF_050689315.1 Aerococcus sp. L_32 | reverse complement strand
ATTTTCTCGGTGACTAGATAAGAGTGACCGCGGAATTCGAGGTACTCGGTAATAATAGTCGATATTTGACGCAGATACCAATTTGAATAGGTCTTTTAACCCCGTTTGGTTTTTAGCCAGCAAAATGGCGTGGAATGGTCGACCTTGCTTGTAGGCGTCCCCTTTACCAACATCTTTGTTCAACTCATCATGGTAGAAAATCTCATGGTCAGTGGCTGCTTCTTTGATAAAAATCCAGGCTAAGGCACCTGTGGTTTCCGCATCATATACAGCCCGGTGATGCTGCTCTAGGGCCACATTGTAGCGTTTGGCCAAGGTATTCAAACGATGCGATTTCAGGTTTGGATGCAAGAAACGAGACATTTCTAAGGTATCGATTACGGCGTTATGGGACTTGTCAAAACCATGTCGGTTGTAAGCTGTATCAATAAAGCCCATATCAAAGCTGGCATTGTGGGCCACTAAAATAGCGTCCCCAACCCAATCTCTAAAGTCCGTAATCACTTCTTTTTCAGTCCGGGTATTGGCTAACATGGCGTCAGTAATCCCGGTTAAATCAATAATAGTAGCCGAAAGTGGTCGTCCTGGATTAATAAACTCCTCAAAAGTATCAATCACATTACCGTTCTGCATTTTAACGGCCGCTAATTCGATAATGTTATCGTAAATAGCTGATAATCCAGTAGTCTCCACATCGAATACGACATAGGTTGCTTCTTTTAATTCAATATGGTCCGGATTGTAGGCGATAGGGACGCCATCATCCACGATATTCGCTTCAACACCGTAAATCATTTTCAAACCAGTGGATTTAGCCGCCCCTGATGCTTCTGGATAAGCTTGCAGGGTTGCATGGTCAGTGACCGCAATAGCTGTATGTCCCCAATCTTTAGCTTGGTTGGTGAAATCGGAAATTGAATTAGTCGCATCCAACATGGACATATTGGTGTGAACGTGTAATTCAACCCGCTTCTTGTCAGCGTTATCTTGGCGTTTAGCCTTGGTAATTTGCTCCAAGTCGCGAACATTTAGGACTAGGTCACGGGCAAAACGGTCATCCATTTGCAAATCACCGCGAACTCGCAACCACATACCCTTGCGGATGGCGTCAAAAATGGCGATATCTTCATCCGTTCTAGAAAACATTTGAATTAAGAATGCTGAGCTATAATCCGAAATTTTGGCATTTAAAATGCGACGGCCGGTTTTTAATATTTTAACTTCAACATCGAAGACTACACCTTCCATGGATACAAACCGTTGTTCTTCAACGTAAGTATTCATGGCTCTTAATTTGTCGTCAACGGGGATATGTTTGCCTAATTGAATTTTGTCCACTTTAATTGCTTGACCATTATTGCCAGCAACAGCCATTTCTTTTTGTTTTTCAGCTGCTTTTTTGGCCATTTCCTGTTGTTGTTCAGCTAATTCATTGGCCCGCTCTACAAAGACATCACGCCGGTCTTTGGCCGTTTCATCATCGATAATAATTTCAAACGGCACCTTAGGAAATCCGACCATTTGGTAATTTTGTTTGATAACTTCAAGGTAGTTTTCTTGAATGAGTTGTTTTAATGGTTGATTGTCCACGCGAATATAGTAGCGGTTATTTTCAAATGAGGGTAATTGCCCTTGGAAAGTGGCTTTAGCAATCCCGTTTGAAATACCAGACCGGTTAACTATGATTGGCCAGTAGTCTAGGACAGCTTGATTTGCTGGTTGGCTTTGGTCAGCAACCTCGATTGAAAAGTCCACTGCCCCAACATGGTCGAAACCCTTTTTCAAGTGTTCTTCAAAGGTTAAGAAAGTCGCGGCATCTATACGTGTTGGTAAGCCAATTTTAAATTGCCACAACCGTGATTTGGTATGGACCACGACATTTTCTAACCAACCATTTTGGATAGCCGTGTTTTCATCGTTCCAATGAATTTGTCCTAATAAGGCCTGAAATAAGGCTTCTTTAGATTCTGACATAGACTCATTTCCTTTCCTGTTTAATAACAAAAGGCCATCACTATGGCCTTTTGACTTACTGTTTTTAATTGAATTGATGCAATAGATTACTTAGCCAAACATGCGCATAATATCGTTCCAAGTAACTGCAATCATTAGGACAATGACTAGAACAGCACCTACGATATTGATCATACCTTCTGTTTTAGCTTGTAGTGGTTTACCTCGGACCAATTCGACTAGGTTCAAGACTATTTTACCACCGTCTAAAGCTGGTACGGGTAGTAAATTGACAATTCCCAAATTAATACTTAAAGAAGCTAGCCAAGAAATAATACCTGTCATCCCAAAGGAAACGACTTGCGAGGTAGTTTGGTACATGTAAACTGGCCCACCAAAGTTGTTGATATCAAAGCCTGTTTTAAACATACCACCAATTATAGAGAAAATACCTGTAATCATGGTCCAAGCGCTTGTAAAACCAAATGTGATTTTGGCCATAAATGACGTATCTTGCGCTCGTTGGGCCCCAATTACCCCAACTGTTTCACCTGATTCTGTCTCTGTTGCTTGTGGTGTCACAGAAATTTCTTGGTCGTGACCATCACGGTTGATGGTAAAAGTAAGTGATTGGTCTGGGTTTGATTGTATAATGGCTTGCATATCGTCAAATGATTCGACCGCTTGATCGTCGATTGACACGATTTGGTCACCGGCCTCTAGTCCTGCTGCTTGAGCTGCAGAGTCTGCTTGAACGACACCAATTTCGGCTTCGTTTGACCAGACACCGCCTTGCATGAAGGCTAGTAGGATGAAAGCTAAAACACCTAGGATAAAGTTGTTCATTGGTCCAGCGAAGTTAACGATTAGTCGTTGCCAGATGTTGGCAGATTGGAATTGACGTTCTATGGGCGCGACTTTCACGATCGTTCCGTCAGATTCAACGATATTAGCTGTTTTTGACACTTGGTAACGGACCTTCTCTTCGCTACCGTAAGGAATACCTTCAATGAACATGTCTTCTTCTAAGTCAGCTGCCCATACTTCTAACGGTAAGCCTGCAAAATTTTGGCCCTCATTTTCCAACGAAATGGTGTCTACAATATCGTCTTCACCTTGTTCGATGACGACTTGCATGCCCTTAGTTAGGGTGTCTGACATTTCTTCTAATCCAGCCATACGGACGTAACCCCCGATTGGCAAGATGCGTAGCGTGTATGTCGTTTCTTCAGCTTCGAAATGGAAAATTTTCGGTCCCATACCGATAGAGAATTCGCGGACTAAGATGCCCGCTTTCTTGGCAAAATAGTAATGCCCAAATTCATGGACAATCACGATAACTGAAAATATAAATATAAATGCAATAATGGTCGTCATAATGCGCTCCTTACTATGATAAAGCTTTATTAAAGCGATGAGACTGGTTAAGATCCTAAGAATGGAATCAAGAAATAAAACATGGGTAATACCATTAAGAGACTATCAAAACGGTCAAGGAACCCGCCATGACCGGGCATAATATTACCTGAGTCTTTGACTTGGTAAGTCCGTTTTATGGATGATTCTACTAAGTCACCAATCTGTCCTAAAAAGCCTAAAATCACGGCTAAAATCAAATTATCCATGATTGATATTCCAAAGATGTTGTTAAAATAAAGGACAATACTTGAACATATAAAGGCCCCTATGATGCCGCCTAATGATCCTTCAATGGTTTTATTAGGTGATACTTTTGGTGCTAAGGGAGTTCGGCCAATTTGGCGACCGACTAAATAGGCAAAGGTATCGTTCCCCCATATAATGATTAAAACGTAAATAACCGGCAAGAGCCCCATTAATCTCGTCTCAATTAATAAGTGAAAACCACGGCCAACGTATAAAGCCGCTAAACTAATGACCCCTACTTGTTCAAAGTTAATATCCTCTGGTTTGAAGACCATTATAATCAATAACATGGCTAAACCAGCGAAGTAAAGCGTCATATAGTCGATTTCTTGTGGCAGTAGTGCTAGATAATAAGACGGCAGCAGTTGTAACATCATGGTGATTAAACCGATAATCCCCCGCCATGAGGGGAATGGAATTTTTGCCATTTGTAAAATTTCATAGTAAGCAACCATTGCAATAATCGCTACCATCAAGTCAAAAGGACGACCACCCATAAACAAAAGTGGGATAAAAATGGCAAGAGCAACAACAGCGCTGATAACTCTTTGTGTCATGAGATCCCCTCTTTCTATTTTTTATCTATCGCTCCGAATCGACGGTTTCTACGTTGAAATTCGCCAACACATTCTTGCATGACAGCTTCATCAAAGTCTGGCCATTTCGTGTCAGTAAACACCATTTCACTATAGGCCAACTGCCACAATAAGTAATTCGACAAACGAACTTCCCCACTTGAACGAATCAATAAATCTGGGTCAGCATATTCACCTAATTGAGCTGTATATAAGTTATCTGAAATGGTTTGTTCAGAAATATCTTTCACTTTTAAGTCGCCATTTGCTACTGATGTGGCAATATTTTGAACGGCTTTGGTGATTTCATCACGTGAGCCATAGTTAAAGGCAATATTCAAAATTAAACCAGTGTTGTCTTTAGTACGATTCATGGCATTTTGAATATATTTCTTTGTCCCTAGTGGTACTTTATCGAAGTTCCCACTCATGCGAACTTGTACATTATTGTCGATTAAATCAGGTAAGATTTCATCGTTTAATACTTTGGGTAAGCCCATTAAATAATTTACTTCGGTAATTGGTCGCTTCCAATTTTCAGTTGAGAAGGCATATGCTGTCAGTACCTTCACGCCCATTTTATGTGCTGCGATGACCACACGTTTTAGGGCTTTTAATCCCTCTGAATGTCCGTCTGTTCGTTTTAATCCGCGAGCTTGTGCCCATCTACCGTTTCCGTCCATGATCACCGCGATGTGATTGGGTACTAGTAACTCTGGATTATAGTTTACTTCTGTCACCATATTGAACCTCCATTTGTAATTCTAAACAATTGTATCAAAAATTTGAAGAAAAACCTATACTTATCCCCTAGCTCAGCAGTTCTTTTGCTATGCACAGGCGCCTTTAAAGTTTAGGTGTGGCTTGATATAAAAAAAGAAAATTTTACAAGTAGATAGTCGCTGGTAAGTAATCTATTTAGACAGGTGGCAGTAAAGCACATATTTTTAAAATGATTTTAACGTATCAAGCAAATGTATCCATTTGCTAAATCACCGAAGAGGTTAGCCCTTAAGCTAACCTCTCCGGTAATTTTTTCAAATTTAATTATGTTTTATTGAGCTGGCTGTCCTGGTTGACCACCACCCATCATGCCAGTTGCACTTGCAGTTTCACCTGATGATGTGAGGTTTGTGATTGTATCCGTTACAGAAAGGTCTGCAAGTTCTGTACCATTTGTCACAGTACCACCTTCATATAAGCCATTGCTTTCTTCACCATCATTTTCACCACCAGATACTAAGGTATATGTACCTGTAGTTAAGTCTGGGCTAGAAATCACTACATGACTATAAGATTTTGTCGGTGTGAAGGAAACCACTACATTCCCCTCTTCATCTAAAAGGCTAATTAATTCATTTGCTTCTTGTGTTGTATCGTAAGTAATACCTAAGGAAGCTTGACTACCTTCAGAGGCATTTTGCGCCATGTCCGAAGTACCCGCTGCAATTAAAGTACCACCAGTAATATTAAATGAGCTACCGTAGTCTAAACTACCATTACCACCGGTTGTTGTCCCGTTTATAATCACGACACCACCAGACATGTCTACTGTACCGTTGGAATCAAGACCGTCACCTTCAGAGTCGACAACTAATGTACCTCCTGTGATGATTAATTGTTTCGATTCATCTCCGTCCATGCCGCCACCCATTTGACCACTGGCAAAGCTATCTTCACCAAATGTACCAGTTGTTGTTTCTGTATCAGAACCACCACCAGCATTTAAACCGTCATCTGAAGCGACTACAGAAATATTACCACCCTCGATTTGAATGACTGAAGATTCAATCCCTTCGTATGACTCTTGTATATCAATAGTACCATCTGAAATTGTTAAGGTCTCATCGGCGTGCATACCGTCATCACCTGAGGCAATGGTCATCTCACCACCAAGAATGCTAATAGCACTATTTGCGTGTATACCATCATCGGCAGTATTTAGGTTAAGTATACCTGATGAAATTTCTACTGTACCAGTTGCTTTTAACCCTTTATGAGATTCAGCAGTATCGATATCAGTCGATGTTGAACCATCAGCTGTTTGAATTGTAATATCTGCGTTTTGAACAGCTAATTTTGTGACTGCTTGAATACCATCACGTCCTGAATTGATGTTAAAGGTACCACCATCAATATAGACATTACCAGAGTCTGCATCTTCTTCATTATTGGCTTGGATACCATCACCTTCTGTTGTGGTTAGGTTGTAAGTCCCATCTAAAATAGCTACTGCATCTTTACCTTTTAGGGCATTATTCACTGCAGTCACTTCATACTCACCTGATACCAAAATTAGGTCGTCTTTAGAACGGATACCATTTAAATAGTTCCCTTCAACGACTAATTTACCGTCACCGTTGATAACTAAGTCCGCTTTTGAATAGAAAGTAGCATCCGGTTCAGTTTCATCTGTTGCTAAGGTATAAGAAGTTCCGTCTGTTAAGGTATTGGTTGTACCTGAAGCAAGGGTTGCGACAACTTTTTCCCCTTCAGTAATATATACGGCCGGACCGTCTTCATTATTGATGGTTACCCCATTGAAGATTAAGTTTACTTTATCCTCTGCCCCTACTGAAACTTGTAATTGCCCGTCACTTAAACTGCCTTCGATGATGTAAGTACCTGCTTGAGTAATCGTCACTGTTGATCCGTCTACAGTTACCCCATCAGCAGCTTCTGTTCCGTCATCAGACAAGGTAATCGTTTGTGCTTCTTCGCTAACGTAAGAGGTCTCTATATCTTCATCCTCGTAGGTACCATAGGTGTCCGTAGTGGCATCATTTGACTCATCGCTAACGCTAGAGCTTGCACTTGCTTGTTCGCTAGACGTGGTAGTTGAGTCACTATTAGATGACCCTTGCACAATTTGATCACAAGCCCCTAGTAGCAAACCTGCTACTAGTATGGGCATAATGGTTTTTTTACCATTTAGTTTTTTCATTTTAAATTTCATGTGTATTTCTCCTTTTATGATGTGGACTTGTCAGAATTAATATTTTTTGACTCAAAATTTCTTTGATTTGACCTCTATAGTGTATCTGGCGTTGTGGCAACTTTACCTAAAACGACTGGCAGATTACCATTTCGTACTCTAACTTCATCGATTAAGGCTTTTTCAACAGTTGGATCTTTCATCAATAAGTGGTACCGCAATTCATATAGGCTACCCATTGTAGTTGTACGAACGCTTTCTAGGCTGGCAATATCTGTATATTTTTCAAAAATATCTTCAAATAAATCTGGGTAATCTAAGTCTTCTGGAATAGTAATTTTTAATTCACGTTTGATATTATTGCCATCTTCACCAAATGGTAATTTGTATAAGATAACGAGTAAAGTAGCTACGATAATTGAGAAAATAGTGACATAACCGACGTAACCCATACCGGTCGCTAAACCAATACCCATTGCCCAGAATACTGAGGCAATATCACGGGAACCACCAGGTACTGAGCGGAAGCGAATGAGTGAGAAGGCCCCTAGGATGGCAACCCCTGTACCTAAGTTTCCGTTAACCAGCATAATTACTGATTGAACTAAAACAGGTAGTACTGCTAAAGTGATAATGAAGTTTTTAGAATAGGCATTTTTGACCATGTGGACACCAGCCACCAAAATCCCTAAGACAATGGATACCAGGAAACAGATTAATACTTCGCTAAATACTAAAGTTGTGGTATCTCCTGAAAATATACTAGTTAACATGTAATAACTCTTCCTCTCTATATAAGTGACGTTCGTAAGTTTCTGCGTATTTAGAAAAACTTGATTTTCTAATTTGGTACTTGTCTAGTAGGCTGACAAACCATAATGGATAGGCCCCTAAAGCTTTCACCTCCATAAGTACACCGAGTTCTGGTGCAACCAAGTTCCCTTCATCATTTTCGATGACACCTAGTTGGTCATTTTGGTAACGAATATTTTGGTCAAATGTCACCCTAAATTCGCCATCTTCATGGTCAAATAAGGAAACGCGGTCATAGGCAATCAGGACTTTTGGTGCTAATGTCCGATTCTTTTTGAATAGCCAAGTAATTTCAGATTCAATCTGTTTAGAAATTGGTAAGTTGTTTTCCCCAGCTTCATCTGGGAATTCACCGCATTCTAACCAGTTTAGATATTCATCATATGACATAGGGATTCGGCGTTTATAGACAATCCCGTTAACCTTCTTCTTAATTTCTAAAAAGATTAATGAGTCTTCTCCAGGTACCCCGTATGCACGGATACGGAATTTTTCTTTATAGACTGGTTTATCTATTGATCTTTTGATTAAGCGAAAATCATCGGTATCAAAGTAGAGGGATAAAATGGTATGTTGTCCGTACTCATCTACTGACATTTCTTTTTGTAGGTCATGGAAGAATTTATGGAAATCTTCTTGACTCAGGACGTATTTAGTTTCCTTACGTTGAAAAACATTTTTAAGTTTCATGATGTTTCCTCCTCATTTCTTAAGGCACTAAGATAAGCTTGTTTACTGGATTATTGCTTACCACCTCTTGCGATAATGTTAATTTACACGTTCAAGCTTAAAGTTAACTTAAATGGCTTTTACTTTAAAAATTCTTAAGTCTTTTTATTTTTCGGACTAAACATGATAAGCTAATAAAAACTTGCAGAGAAATGAGCGTGACCGCATGATTCAAATAATGATTGTAGAAGACGACAAAATTTTATCTGATAATATTAAAGAAATTTGCTTGGACCTAGCCCAAGTAGCAATTACACAAGTCTATAACGGGGATGATGCGCTATATGAAGCCAGTGGGGAAACTTATGACCTGATTATTCTCGACTTAATGCTTCCTGGTATGAATGGTTATCAGATTTTATCGAAACTGAGAGCTGACCATATCAAAACCCCCGTCCTTATCCTAACCGCAAAAGACGGTTTAGAAGACAAAGTCGAGGGCTTTCAATCGGGAGCTGATGATTATTTAACCAAGCCTTTTTACAGGGAAGAATTACTGCTACGGATTCGTGCCCTACTAAGACGTTCACTTGGTTTATTTGATGAAAATCAATTGGTCTATAAAAATCTGACGATAAACCTAGAGAAAAATGCGGTCAGGGTTGAACAAGAAACCCTTCCTATCCTTGGGAAAGAATTGGACCTGTTGATTTATTTGATTCAAAATAAGGGGATTATCCTGACAAAAGAGCAAATTTTCGACCGTATTTGGGGTTTTAATTCAGAAACGGCTATTACAGTGGTAGAAGTCTATATGTCTAATTTACGCAAGCATTTAAAGGCCCACCAATTAGACAAGTCTATTACAACGATTCGAAATGTAGGCTATATGTTAACGGAAACTGAAGAGGAATAGCCTATGTGGAAACGAAATAATCGTCACAAAACACGTAATCATCAAAATAAAAGTACCTATGAAAACCGGTCTGTACGACAAAGGTGGCATTATTTTATCTTGAATGTCAGTGCCTTTGCAGCTGTATTTCTAGCACTTGGCGTGATTACTATACAAATTTTACATGCTACTGCCTATTCGGAAACAGACATTTCTTTAAGAAATTTGGCTGCTAATACCCAAATGATTTCAGATGCAATTAAACGTTCGACTGACGACTTTGTCCCTAGTCAAAGTGAGACAGACCACCCTGAAGAGCCCGGTTTAAACCGGTTTAATAGTCAAGTGGTGCTTTGGAGTGCGGAAGGGGAAATCCTTAACCAAGATGGTTTGGGAGACATTTACAGCCAAATCACTAGCCTAGACCTTTCTACTGAAACCTTGGACGAGGTTGAAGAAGTGACAATTACTGACGAAAGTCAGGAATACCATTTCCGGACGATTACAAGCATTGCACCAGAAAATACCGGCAATGTTGCCTACATCACGGTCCTTTCCAATACTGACCAGATTGACAACGCGGTTGCCAATTTCCAACAGATTTTAATTGTTTCCTTGATTTTTTTCTGGGTGATTTCAATCGGCATCGCCTATTACCTATCCAGAGTGAATATGAAACCTATTTTAAAATCTTGGAGAAAACAACAAGAGTTCGTCGAGAATGCCTCCCATGAGTTACGAACGCCATTAACCATTATCCAAAACAATTTAGACCATTTATTCACCAAGCCAAATGCTAAAATCATTGACGAATCTGAAAGCATCGCTCAAGCCTTAAATGAAACACGACGTCTGACGGGTTTAACCACGGACCTTTTAACTATTGCCCGCGGGGATGCGAATGAACAGACACTCGATTTAACATTAACGGATATTCAACCCTTTATTAAGCAAACAACCGACCCATTTAGAGATCTTGCTACTTTAGCAGACAAAGAATTTAACCTCTTTAATAATGGCAAAGCGATTGTAAAAGTCGACCAGAAGAAAATACACCAAGTCTTGGTCATCTTGTTAGATAATGCTTTGAAATATACCCAGGCAGGAGATACCATCACCGTGGATTCGCACACTAGTAAACGGCACTGGTATATTTATGTCAAAAATACTGGCAGTAACATTGCTGACGAAGATAAGGACCGGATTTTTGAGCGTTTTTATCGGGATTCAGCCTCAAGAGCCAGCGAAACATCTGGTTACGGACTAGGTTTAGCTATCGCCAAACAAATTATCGAAGACCATGAAGGGAGTATCACTGTTGAAGACGGTCATCCTCAAGGCGTCATATTTACCATTCGTTTGCGCAAAAACTACGATTAACAAGAAGTTCAATAGCCACCCCGGTTTACATAATCGACTAGCAAAATATCCCATATAGATATACGAAAAAAGCCAGCAGGTCATCTAATAGGATGCCTGCTGGCTTTCTTTGTATTATTGTCTGAACAGATGCTAGATTAAACGTTCATGATTTCGTCTTCTTTATCAGAAGCGATTTTCTCAACGTTTTTAATTGCAGCGTTTGTTAAGTCTTGAATGTCACTTTCGTATGAACGTACGTCATCTTCAGTGATCTCTTTTGCCTTTTCAGCTTTTTTCGTTTCATCAATCGCGTCACGACGGATGTTACGGATAGCTACTTTAGCGTCTTCCAAGTCTTTTCCAACTGTTTTACTTAACTCTTTACGACGTTCTTGTGTTAAAGCTGGGATAATCAAACGAATTACAGATCCATCATTTGTAGGTGGAATACCTAAGTCAGATTGTTGTAATGCACGGTCGATATCATTTAAAGAACTTTTATCGTATGGAGAGATTTGTAACATACGAGGCTCTGGAATAGTGATTGTTGCCAATTGACGTAAGTCAGTTGGTACACCGTAGTATTCAACAGTAATGCCGTCTAGTAAAGAAGCATTGGCCACACCAGCACGGATACGTGCAAGCGTACGTGTAAATGCTTCTTCAGATTTCAACATACGGTCTTTTGTTTCTTTTAGTAAATTATCAATAGCCATTGAAAATTCTCCCTTACCCTTCTATTGTAGTACCAATTTCTTCACCAAGGATAACACGGCGGATATTGCCTTCTTCATTTAGGTTGAATACAACTAAAGGAATATTGTTGTCCATGCTTAATGATGAAGCTGTAGTGTCCATTACTTGTAGATTGTTGCTGATGACTTCTAAATGCGATAATTTTTCGTATTTAACAGCAGCGTCGTTCTTACGAGGATCGTCTGAATATACACCGTCTACGCCATTTTTCGCCATTAAAATAACATCTGCTTCAATTTCAGCAGCACGTAGAGAGGCTGTTGTATCTGTTGAGAAGTAAGGATTACCAGTACCCCCAGCAAAAATAACGACACGTCCTTTTTCTAAGTGACGCTCCGCACGACGGCGGATATATGGTTCCGCGATTTGACGCATGTCGATTGAAGTTTGTACGCGAGTTGGCACGCCAATGTTTTCTAAAACATCTTGTAAACCTAGGGCGTTCATGATTGTTGCTAGCATACCCATGTAGTCGGCTTGTGCACGCTCCATACCCATTTCTTCCCCAGTTTTACCACGCCAAATGTTACCACCACCTACGACGATTGAGATTTGTACGCCTAAACGGTGGACTTCTTTGATTTCTGTAGCAATACCCTTCATTGTTTCTGGATCAATACCGAAACCGTTGTTACCAGATAAAGCCTCACCTGAAAGTTTCAAA